>JAQWNM010000013.1 GCA_029268615.1 SAR86 cluster bacterium
CATCCTCCACATCGGTTATGTTTACAGTAACTTCTTGACTGGCAGTATTGCTTCCATCACTTACATTAACGGTGATGGAGTAACTGGTCTTAGTCTCATAATCCGGAGATGTATTGAAAGTGATGACTCCAGAAGAATTGACACTCAGTGATCCAGCGTCTGTTCCAGTTAAGCTATAAGACAAAGAATCCCCGTCCGCATCAGAAGCAGACACCGTAGTGACTGCAGTTTGGTTCTCGGCTGCAGAAACGGAAGACAATAGTCCTGATATAACCGGATTATTGTCATTAATATTATTGATATAAATGGTAAAGCTTTTATTAACACTATCTGTACCATCGCTAACACTTATGGTTATAAAATAAGATGACTGTGATTCAAAATCAGGAGAAGAATTAAACGTTACTACTCCAGTAGAATCAATAGAGAATGATGAGCTATCATTGCCTGAAAGTGAATAACTTAGGCTATCTCCATCTGGATCAGAAGCTGAAATAGTGATCACTGAAGTTTGGTTTTCATCAACAGTTATGCTATCACCCAATCCTGAAATTGTAGGCTCTTGATTAGGAGCCGGTGCTTGATCAAAAGAATCTGGTTCATAGACTGAGGTAAAATCAGAAGCGCTAATAGATGAAGAATCTTCATCAAGCAACAAGAGCAAATATTCCCCTGAAGAAACTGATCTAATTAGGACATCATCCCCGCTTTGTTCTATTGAAAGGTCAGAAATTTGAATTCCGCTTAATCCTATTATATCTTTTCCATCTTCAAAGCCATTTGCTGTATCAGTTTGTATAATTCTTGGGTTATCTGGTCTCTGCCTAAAGGTCTCAAATGCTCCTAGACTAATTTCATTAAAATCTGAAGACCCACTTCCAGGTCTTAACACAATCGTATCTGATCCTGAACCAAGAGCATAAAAATCTTTCCCAGAACCTCCATCTAAGGTAGTTTCTCCCTCCCCACTAGATAAAGTATCATTTCCCCCTCCGCCGTAAAGTATATCTTCACCATTTCCACCAATTAAGTAATCATCACCTAAATACCCATAAATTTTGTCATTGCCATCTATTCCTTCTAACTTATTGGAGGAAGAATTTCCTGTGATTGTATCATTTCCAGAGGTGCCAATTATATCTTCAAAATTAGTTGCTCCTCCAAATGCTGGATGTAAATCTAGACCATCGGATGAAGACAAAAATCTGAAATCTAAAACATCTCTAACTGGCTCATTAAACCCACCACTATATCCATTAGGCCCTCCATCCACTAAAGAAAGATCTAAAGCGTTTAAGAAAGGTGTACCGTTTGTACCTGTTATTTTTATTCTTAAAATATCACCCCCGGGACCAAGATTAATTACGTCACCGTTCTTAAATCCTAAATTACTAATTATATCGTTGCCTTTACCTAAATCTATATTGACATTCTGACTGTAGATAGAGCGATCTAAATCTTCTCCTCTACCACTTCCAAAAGAAATGGGGGGGGTTTCACTACTAATACCTATCGAATCTGAACCATCAAATCCTTTTATTTTCAAAGGATCATCTGGGGATAGGTTGTTAGTTATATGGTCAGTTTCAAGTCTATCTCCATTGAATGTGTCTCCTGTAAATGTTCCATATTGAGTGTTTACAAGCCAACCATCCTCATCTAAATCATAGGCCATGTAAAAAACTTTTTCATCGCTATTCCAATAGACCTTCCCTGCAGAAGTCTCCAATGTGGTATAGGTGTAATCTCCTACCTTAATGTTTTCTATTCCAGAAAAAATTATTGTACCACCGTTAGGATCTACTAATTTGTAAGATCCATCTGGATAGTCTTGGAAGAAATTAGCAAAACCACCCAAATTATTAATTCCTCCATAGTTGATTACCAAGGTGTCATTGCCTTCTCCTCCCGAGATATTTTCTACAAAGCTCCCAGTTTTATTTTCAACAGTAAAAGTGTCGTCACCTGAAGTTCCAACTGATGAATTTTCTACTGGTGCCGGAGCAGGTGTTTCATCTACATCTGCTATATTGATTGTTAAATTCTGGCTGGTTGTATCACTTCCATCACTTACATTGATAGTAATAGAATAACTGGTCTTAGTTTCATAATCTGGAGCTAAGTTAAAAGTAAGTACTCCAGATGAATTAATACTTAAAGAGCTAGTATCTAGACCGCTTAGGCTGTAGGTTAAATTATCTCCATCCGCATCTGAAGCAGAAACCGTTACTATTGAAGTTTGATTTTCATCAACAGTAACACTCGAAGCCAATCCTGAAATTTCAGGAAACATATTTGCTGGTAAAACAACTGGTGTATTGGTTGTTGCGGTTGCATCGGTTGGGGTATCCGTTGTTGCGGTAGCATCGGTTGGGGTATCCGTTGTTGTGGTTGCATCGGTTGAGGTATCTGTTGTTGCGGTTGTATCTACAAAAGAGTCTGTACCTGCAAAAAAATCAAAGAAATTAAATACGCCCCCACCTTGCGTAGTTCCAATGACTGAACCTCCCTGGTCTGCTGAAGGAAGAATAACTTCAGGAGTAGTAATAACAGAAGATGAACTTGTAGAACTTCCTAAGTCAGTTGAAGGACTGCTAGAAGATGTTGTATCTGTTGGTGTCGTGGTCGTTGTAGTATCAGATGAACTCGTGGTTGATGTTGTGTCAGCTGGTGTTGGAGCAGTTGTGGTCGCTGGCGGAGTTGCAGTTGATGTCTCTGTAGTCTCTGTAGTCTCAGCAGTTGTGTCTGCTAGTGTTGGAGTGGTTGTAGTCGGAGTTGTGATCGCCGGCGGAGTTACAGTTGATGTCTCTGTAGTTGTGTCTGCTGGTGTTGCGAAATTAACAAATCCGTCAAAAAAGGATGAAAGGAAATCAAAACCACCACTCTCGGCTTCAAGACCAAAGTCCGTAGGTGCAGTGACTGCAGGAGTAGTTACAGCAGGAGAAGTGATTGCCGGCTGAGTTACAGTTGATGTCTCTGTAGTCTCAGCAGTTGTGTCTGCTGGTGTTGGGACGGTTGTGATCGCCGGCGGAGTTACAGTTGATGTCTCTGTAGTTGTGTCTGCTGGTGTTAAGAAATCAATAAATCCGCCAAAAAAGGATGAGAGGAAATCAGAACCACCATCTTCGGCTTCGAGATCAAAGTCCGTAGGCGCGATGACTGCAGGAGTAGTTACAACAGGAGAAGTGGTCGCTGGTGTCGTTGTAGTCGGAGTTGTTGTTGGTGTGTCTGTAGCTGTTTCAGTTACCTCAGGTGTTTCTGTTGAAGTAGTAGTTGATGTATCCGGGCTAGTCAAAGACTCTTCTAATACATTTAACACATTGAAATATCCTTGCATGGTAGTAAAGGCTATGCTGTCAGTATCGACGAAATCAATTCCAGTAATTTCAATTGAGTAGAAATAAGTGCCCTCTGTCATGTAACCGGTTAAATCCAAACTGCCTGGGTTAACCAGATCAAAAAAGGCTAAATTGAGGTCTAAATTGTTACTTACGGACAAGACTGTAGAGCTGGATGAAAGACTCTGATAAGTTCTTTCAATGACCGTGCCCTCTGCGGTGAAATAATCAATGGTAAGGGTTTGTGTTGGTAGATCCAGATCCACCATAGAGCCATCAGAACTCCAGTCTACCGTAGCCGAAGTTTGCAGCAATCTTTCAGAACCACTTTGAGTGGCATCGTTGCCGTCGTATAGTTTTAAGGCAATCGTTACCGTGCCACTTCCAGCAGACGGGATACTACTTAATGGCAAACTCAGTGTTGGAGATAAGCCATCCGAGAAAGGTGTAAAAAGTTTCTCTAAGTTATTTAAATCTAGGGCTCCTTCATCTAAATTAGCCGTCAACACTCCATCGCTGGTGGTATAGATCAATTGATAAGTAGTTTGAGGATCAGGGGTACTTTCTGGATAGTCTATTAGAGTAAGAGTCTCACCTATTTGAAAGCCATTAAAAGTAGTAGAATCAGTTACAGGACTACTAGAAGTAGACTCAATTCCCCAAACGTACTTCCACTCACTAACTCCCCCGCAGGTAATCCCATAGACATTCCATTGCAGTTTTGCCACTTCAACTTGTTCACTGCCGTTACCGGATTTACTACCGGACCAGTCTTCAAAAGCCGCACAACTCGAAGCCGAAGAAGACCAGGTCAGAGTGATGGTTTCACCGACTGCTGCAGTTTCCTTATTTGAAGAGATATCAGCATAAATTCCATCCGTAACTACAAAGAGGAATAAGAGCAAAAACTTATTTGATTTTGAAAACATTACTGAACTAAAATTATACCCTTTTTAATTAATCATTTAATGTAACTAATTAATTACTTTTTAAGAAGGAATTAATATTTTAAATTAGAATACTTAAAACCCCTGTCCTTTTTTAAAAAACTATTTTATGAATCATTCCTTTTTTACTTCTGCTTAGGTTGTACATAGCCTGAATCTATAGACTTCATTTCTTTTCTTAATAAGACTAAAGCCAGTAAATTGGGAATAGTTGCAATTGGACCTATGACGGTAGCTATATCCCAAATAATTTTAGTATCAATAATGGAAGCAAGAAAAAAAGCACTAACATAAATTATCCTATAATAAAGTATCCAACCTTCGCCGAATAAGTAAGCAGTTGCTCTATCGCCATAATAAGACCAAGCAATTACTGTAGAAAAGGCAAACATAAGTAGACCTATTGCTACAATATACTGACCAAAATTTCCAAATATACTTCTAGAAAATGCTTTACTGGTTAAATCTGCTCCAAGTAGTAATGACTTTCCATCAACATCATAATTCCCAACGTCCATAATTTTTCCATCGTCTACAAAAATAGATCCTGAAAATACTTCTCCAGTAGAAGAATCAAGGAATGTGACATCTTCAGCAATAGACCTGTTATGAATAAGGGTAACTTTTGAAGTATTAAGAACACCATTTTTTATTGGAATGTTGCCCGTAAACTCAATATCACTAGAAGCGCCTGTGATAAAATTTTGCAAAGGTTTTATAGATTGTGGATCTTCTAGATCAAACTGCCCTTCTACAAAGTACATAGAGCTGGCTTCAAATCTATTTTCAAATTTCTCTGTCCAGACACCTGAAGATAAAATTACTAATCCGGTGATAGTGCAAATAACAATAGTATCAATAAAGGGTTCTAAGATTGAAACAATACCTTCTTCAATTGGGTTTTCTGTCTTAGACGAGGCGTGAGCAATAGGTGCAGATCCTTGTCCTGCTTCATTTGAATAAAGCCCCCTATTCACTCCTCGTGTTAACGCTGCAGCAACACTCGCTCCTAAGAAACCTCCTACTGCAGCTGTAGGAGTAAAGACATGCACAAAGATATTTTGGAATGAAGGAAGAATGTTATCGTAATTTGAAATAATCACCGCAAAAGCTCCAACTAAATACCAAAAAGCCATGAAAGGAACTAGTTTAGAAGCAATTAAAGCTATTCGCTTAATCCCCCCAATGATTACTAACCAGAGAAGAATAGTTAAGACAATACCTGTCATTATTTTTGGAATCTCAAAAGTATCCTTCATAACTACTGCAATACTGCTTATTTGAGGCATATTGCCAGTGCCTAAACACATCAACAAAAGACAAATGGAGAAGAGTACTGCCAGCCATTTCATATTAAGGCCATGCTCTATATAGTACATAGGGCCACCAGCTATTGAGTCATCTTGTAATTTAATTCGATATTTGTGTGCCAAAGTCACTTCCACAAATTTTGTGGTCATGCCTAAAAAAGCAGTAACCCACATCCAAAAAATTGCAGCCGGCCCACCTAGAAAAATAGCGAGGGCGACACCGCCGATGTTTCCTGTTCCAACGGTCCCAGACAAGGCTGTAGTCAGGGCTTGGAATGGAGTAGTTTCTCCAACTGTATCTTCTTTAATATATTTTCCAGTAAGAATGCTCCAACCATGACGAAAATACTTAATTTGAGGGAAACCTAAATATATAGTAAAGAATATGCCCGTACCTATAAGTAGAGCAGGAAACCAGTATTGGTCAACTAAATAATATGTAAGGAAATCAAGTACTTGAGATAATGTATTCATTTAATAATTTAGATTATTTTTTTAAAAGTATTTCTAATTCTGTATATCCACCAACATAGTTGCCATGCTGAGTTATTTGTGGAAAAGTTTTAGCATGAGGAAATTTATCCAATAAATCCTCCATTGTGAAATCTTCATTCAACATATATTTTTTAAATTCTAAATCCTTAATCTTACATAAATTAACAGCTTTATCGCAAAATACACACTGAGGTTTTGACCAGATTTCTATCATCCCTGCTCCCTAATTCAAAATAATTTCTTAGACTATACTATACAAAACTCATTGAGTTGAGATATTAAGCTTTTGTCCCCAGTCAATCAATAAACTGCGCAAATGATAATCTGGTTTTAGACTAGTTCCATTTTTAAAAAGATTCCACAGTGAATTAGTGCTGAATAGAAGAGAACAGAGGACTTGATGCGTAACTTTTTGAGCTAAATATTTACTAATTATTTTAGAGTCTTCCTGAACTTGGATCAAACTACTTCCCGTTTTAAATCTCAGAGCATCCATTAAAAGTCTGCTCATCCAATCTAGATGTAAAGTAAGGCTTGTTGGTTCTTTAGACCAGGAGGATGATACCTCTAATAAATTATGTCCTTGTTTAATAAATAACCCTATTTCATTAATAAATGATTGCCTGTCTTCTAAAATCTGAGAATTATCCTGTTTAATTAAAGTGCTTATATTCTTTCTATTGAGACTTAATATCTTTAATGATTCATCTCTATTAAGATCTGTCTGATCCAACCAATTTATAATTTGAGCATCAGAAGGATTGGGTATTTGCATTTCTATACACCTGCTTCTTACTGTTAAAGATATTGATTTTGAAGAATTACTTGTCAAGATAAAGAAGGTATTCTTTGGAGGTTCTTCCAGAATTTTTAACATAGAATTTGATGCTTCGGAATTCATTAACTCACATCTATTAATTAAGAAAACTTTACTTCCACCCATAAATGCCGTTTCAAAAACACTAGACTGAATATCTCTAATTTGGTTTATAGATATAAAGGTTTTATCCTCTTCTTTAGAAATTAAATATAAATCTGGATGGTTATGACTTATAAACAATTTACAAGACTTGCATTTTTCGCAAGGGAAAAAATTATCTCTATTAGAGCAAAGAAGAGATTGAGCAAAAAGATTACAAAAATCTATTTTCCCTAAGCCTTCATTGCCTGATATTAAGTATGCGTGACTTAAATTCTTATCCTGGAGAGCTTTAATAGTATTATCAAACCAAGGAAAGATAGCTGGATTCTTCATTTAATTAAACTAATTCAAAGATTAATTTAGAAACTACTTCCTGCACATCAGCTTGTTCTTTAGAACTATCTATAATACGAATACGATCTTTATTTTCACGAGCTATTCTCTGATAATCTAACCTGATTCTTTGATGAAAATCTTTTGACTCTTGTTCAAATCTATCCAATCCACCTCTAGATCTTACTCTCTTTAGAGCTTCATCAACTGATAAATCAAATAAAAGAGTTAAATCAGGGGTAGGTAAATCCAACCTTGAAGTGATGGACATAATTATATCCTGAGATATTCCTCTTCCTCCGCCCTGGTAGCAAATTGTAGAATCTAAATATCTATCAGAAATTACCCATATTCCTTTATTTAAATTTGGATTTATGACATTTTCTACGTGGTCCACTCTATCTGCTAACATTAATAATAATTCAGTTATAGGTGTGATTTTATTGTCTCTATGTAATAAAACATCTCTTATGTTTGAGCCATTAGGCCCTCCTCCGGGCTCTCTTGTTGCAATAAAAGGTATGTTATTATTATTAAGAACTTGTTTGATATAAGTTATTGCAGTAGATTTTCCAGAACCTTCTATCCCCTCTAAAGTAATAAATTTAGCATCCATTATTGACCCAATTGATATTTTTTTACCGCCTTTAAATGCTCCTCATAGGACTTTGAGAAGTAATGCGTACCATCGCCTTTAGAAACAAAATATAAATACTCTTCATCGTTTAATATAGACGCGGCTTGAATAGATGATTGGCTAGGATAAGAAATAGGTCCTGGAGGTAGTCCTTTAATAAAATATGTATTATATGGGTGCTGCATCCTCAAATCTTTTTTGGTAATATTACCATGATAATTATTTCCCATAGCATAGATCACCGTGGGATCTGTTTGAAGTTTCATTCCCATTAGTAGTCGTCTTAAAAAAACTCCTGCAATTAGCTCTTTTTCTTCTCCCTCCTTTTCTACAATAGAGGCAAGTATAAGGAGATCAGATTTAGATTCATAAGGTAACCCCATCGATCTTAATTCCCAATATTTATCTACAATTAAGTTTTGTCTATCAAATGCTCTTTTTAGAAGATTAGAATAAGTATCTCCATATTTATAAAAGTAAGTTTCAGGAGCAAATACTCCTTCCAAAGAAAAGGGAGCCAGAAATTCACTAAGAAAAGCTTCTGGATTGCTCCCTAAATCATCAACCAAACCCTTTGAGTTTCTTAACTCTGCGATTAGTTCTTTAAAGGTAGAAGATTCTTTAATTCTGATGTCCCTATAATAATTATTGCCCAAAGAAATATCATGCAAAATTCTTAACAAATTCATATCCGGCTTTAAAAGATACTCACCTGTTTTTATTTCTGTTTCCTTCCCACTAATTCGCATATATATATTTACAAGAAGTGTATGTCTTGTAGCACCAATTTTTTCCAAGTTTGAAGATATAGTTTTAAGGTTGTCACCAGAATTAATTGTTAAAATTTTATTATTAAGACCTAGCTCTGAATTAAAAGATTTAAGAATATATATCAATACAAAGAGAATTAAAGTTAAAGAAACTATGGAGAGATAAGTAGTTTTTTTAAATTGCACTTAGTATTCTTTAAAGACTAGAGAAGCATTGGTGCCACCAAAACCAAATGAATTTGAAATACTAATATCGACTGAAGTCTCGGTAGCTTCATTAGCAGAATAATTAAGATCGCATTGCTCATCAGGATTATCTAAATTTATTGTGGGGGGAGTTATGTTATCTCGTATAGATAAAATTGAAAAAATAGCTTCCACTGCTCCAGCAGCTCCTAATAAATGACCAGTCATTGATTTAGTAGAGCTAACTATAAAATCTGATGGATCTTGACCGAATACACTTTTAATTGCTTGAGTCTCTGCTATGTCACCTGCAGGAGTCGATGTTCCATGTGCATTTATATAATCAACCTGAGAGGCATCGATTTGAGCATCCTTAATTGCATTTTCCATGGCTCTCGCAGCCCCTTCTCCACCTTCTGGTGGTGACGTAATATGATAGGCATCTGAACTCATACCAAAGCCTATAATCTCTGCATATATGTTTGCTCCCCTTTTTTTAGCATGGCCCAATTCTTCTAAAACTAAACAACCAGCTCCTTCACCCAACACAAAACCATCTCTGTCCTTATCCCATGGCCTACTAGCTTGTTGAGGATTCTCATTATTTGTTGATAAAGCTTTAGCTGCATTAAATCCAGCTAAACCTAATGGAGATATAGCCATTTCTGCCCCTCCTGTAATAATAATATCTGACTCCCCATAGGCAATTGATCTTGCAGCATATCCTATGGAATGACTTGCACTTGAACATGCACTAGCTATAGACATGCTAGGTCCTTGAAATCCATTTAATAAAGAAACATAACCTGAAACCATATTACTTATAGACCCAGGGACAAAGAAAGGTGATATTTTTTTTGGTCCTTTTGCCTCTAATAGGACTTTATTGTTTTCTATCGTTGAAAGACCTCCAATACCTGATCCAATAGAAACCCCAATTCTTGTTTTATCTAAAGCACTATCATTAAGTCCTGAATCGGAAATAGAATTAGCTGCAGCCACTATTCCGTATTGAATAAATAAATCCATTCTTCTTAGATCTTTTGGATTTATATAACCCTCAGTATTAAAATCTTTGACGGAAGCAGCAAAATGAGTTGCAAATTCATCAGTATTGAATTGATCAATAATGCTTACTCCACTTTTACCAGATAGAATATTACTCCAGGCCGTTGATAATTCTGACCCCACAGGGGAAACAATTCCCAAGCCAGTTACAACAACTTGTCTATTACCATTCATTTATTGGATGATTAAAGAAAATCTTTAATCCTAGAGAAATCAGGAATTATTGGTTATGTAGTCAACTGCATTTTTTACTGTAGCGATTACTTCAGCTTCTTCATCGGGTATTTCAATTTCAAATTCTTCTTCAAAAGCCATAACTAATTCAACTGTATCTAATGAATCAGCTCCTAAGTCATCAACAAAAGATGCCTCAGTTTTCACTTCTTCTTCAGTAACTCCTAACTGTTCGCAAACAATTTTTCTAACTCTTTCTTCTACACTCATTATGGTTCTCCCACTTAGGATTATGTAATTCTATCTATAAAAAAACGTGATAGTATCAAGTTCCTGATTAATTGCATCAACATTCGCTATATTTTTAATGAAAAGTCAAGATATTATCTTATAAATTACATATAGAGGCCTCCATTAAGGTGAATAGTTTGACCTGTAATATAAGAAGCTTCTTCTGAAATTAAATAGTTAACTAATTCAGCAACTTCATCTGGTTTACCGAACCTTTCTAGAGGAATCTGCCTTAGAAGATCTAGACGCTCTTCTTCAGTTAAATAAGAAGTCATATCTGTAGATATGAAGCCTGGCGCAACAACATTTGATGTAATATTTCTGCTTCCAAATTCTCTTGCCATTGTTCTAGTTAGGGCTTCAAGTCCAGCTTTTGCCGCAGAATAATTAGCTTGGCCAGCATTCCCAAGAGATGCTGAGGTTGAAGATATATTGACTATCCTACCCCATTTATTTTTAATCATGTATTTACTTGCCATTTTACACATTCGATAAGCGCCAGTTAAATGCACATTCAATACCTCATGCCATTCTTCTTCTTTCATTCTAAGAAGTAAATTATCTCTTGTAATACCGGCATTATTCACAAGTATATTAATTGTCTGATATTGTTCTTTAATTTCCGACCAAAAGGTTTCCACACTATTACTTTCAGTTAGGTTGAGTAGCGCACCAATAAAACCTGCTGCATTTATATCTTCAACACCTTTTTTAGTAGTTGCCGTGCCAATAACTTTTATTCCAGAACTCTTCAAAGCTAAAGAAATTGCTTGACCAATACCTCTAGTGGCTCCTGTTACTATAGCTATTTTAGGTTCAGACATGATCTATGAATAATTCCTTAAAAGAAGATACTTTCTCTAGTGCAAAATTATTAGCATCTTTATAAATTTGTCTATTTAATCCAGTTAGAACTTTTCCAGGACCACATTCTATTATGAGTTCAATATCTTGTTCTTCAAAAAATCGTATAGTGTCTACCCAATTAACCGGACTGAATATCTGACATAGTAAATTATTTCTTAAAGAGGCTAAATCTTTTGCAATGCTTGCATTGAAATTCTGCACTACCGGAATTACTGGTTCTTGAAAAGAAACACCATCTAAAAAACTTAGAAATTCATCCGCAACTCCTTCCATAAGCTGGCAATGTGCAGGAACACTCATGGGGAGTAATAAGGCCCTCTTTGCTCCTGCTTCTTTTAATTCAACTATCGCGCACTCTACTCCGAGCTTGGTTCCTGAAATGACTGTTTGTGAAAGTGAATTTAAGTTAGCAGGACTTACTAGATTTTTTGGATCTTTAGAAATAGATTGGCATATATTTTTAATATCTACAAAAGGAAGACCTAAAATAGCTGCTATTCCACCTTCACCTTCCGGAACTGCTTCCTGCATTAATCTAGCCCTATTAGAGACTAAAAATACTGCATCTTTGTAAGTTATAACCTCCGATGCTACTAAAGCAGAATATTCACCTAAAGAATGTCCTGCTAAAAATTTTATGCTAGATAAATTCTCTAATGGAATTTGTCTCCAGATTGCAATATCAGCAGCAAGCATTAAAGGTTGAGTTATCTCTGTTTTTGCTAAATCTTCAGAGGTTCCATCTTTTAATAAATTAATTAAGTCAACATTGATTATCGAAGATGCCTCTTCGAACGCATCTTTAAAAGAGACATACTCATCAAAATAATCAGACAGCATATCAAGGCTCTGAGAGCCCTGTCCTGGAAAGACTATAGAAGTGTTTTCCAATATCATTGAGAATGTTAAGGCGTTTCTTCTGCTTCCTCTTCTACCTTAAGTTCTATGACTTGCTTGCCTTTATAAAAGCCATCTTTGGTCATATGATGTCTTAAATGACGCTCACCTGTAATACTATCCGTCGATAGAGTAGGTGATTTTAAGGCATGATGAGAGCGTCTTTGCCTTTTTCTAGATTTTGATACTTTACTTTTTTGAACAGCCATTTATTTCTCCTGAAAGCATTTTAAATGAAATCTTAAAGAAGGTCTTTAAGTTTTTTAAAAGGACTCTCTTTTTTTATAGCGGAAAGGTGTTTCTCTTTACACTTTTGATCTTCACAAAAAATTCCATTTGGGTAGCTTAATTGAATTTCTTCTTGCACTAAATCTTCAATTGAAAAGCAACTTAGATCTTGATAATGGATTTCTTCAAAATTACTTTCATTCTTAAATTCAAGATTTTTTTCTAAAACAGTGACACTTACTTCAAGTGACAATGGAAGATTAATAGTCTTTAAGCAGCTGCTACAATAATCCTTACAATCTAGATTTATTGATCCTTTTATAGAAAAATTATCTTCTGTTATTTTATTAATTACTAAGGCTATTGATACACGCTCTTTATTATTATCTATAGAACTTGCCTTAATCATTAAATCTACTTCAACGTTTACTACACTAGGAAATTCTATTTCAAGTAAATTCAAATCTTTCATTTAATTTTATTGGCTAAATTAATAAACTCTTTTGGTTCTTCTGCTTGAAATCCAATATCTAAACTAGGAAAACTTATAGATTTTGCGTGCAACATCATTCTTTTATGCCCTTGAATTGCCATCTCTTTATTAAAAATTTTATTTCCATATTTTCTATCCCCAACTATAGGATGGCCTAGAAAATCACAATGCACTCTTATTTGATGGGTTCTTCCTGTTTTTATGGAACAATTTACTAAAGCTAAATTATTATCTTGTTTTAGAACCTTAAAAAGAGAAGTAGAAAATTTTCCTTCTGTTACAACTTTTACTTTCTGCTCCCCCGACATACTGCCAACCTTGTCAAGATCAACAGTAACTTCTGTAACATTCTTTTTCCAGCCTGCTTTTGTAATAGCCACATAGTCTTTAGAAACTTTTTTTTGTCTTAAAAGTAAATGAAGTTCTCGTAATTTACTTTTCTTCTTAGCTAAAAGGATGCACCCAGATGTATCTTTGTCTAATCTGTGGACTAATTGTATGGCCTTATAGGCGGGTTTAATTTGTCTTACGATTTCTATTAATCCTAAAGATATGCCACTACCTCCATGACTTGCTATGCCAATTGGTTTATTTAATGCCAAAAGATTACTATCTTCATAAATAACTTGTCTTTTTATTAATTCTATTAGATTTTCACTTGGCAGAATTTGGTGGTCCTCTTTTTTGATTATAGGGGGAATTCTAACTATATCCCCTAAAGATATTCTTTGCTTAGGTTTATATCTAAGACTATTAACGCGAACCTCACCTCTTCTAATAATAGAATATATTTTTGATCTAGGAACACCTTTAAGTAACGAAATAAGAAAGTTATCCAAACGCATACCATCATGATCTGCATCTACAGACTCTTTACTTACTCTTTGAAATTCCATAACAGAATTATAAAGCCTTTGTATTCATAAACTTTGATTATTTAGCTATTTGTGGTACTTTGCTCGGAGATTTTGTTTAAAAGTAATGAAATTTTAACTTTAAACTTAATTAAAATTGAAAGAAAGTAGGATATTTAGGGCATAAAAAAGCCCTCAAGGGATTTGGAATTTTTTTGTTATTTGAACGTGGCAAAAAAAATAGAAGGTAATACGTTCATTAAAATATATCTAAAAAAATATTAATTTAATATCTTTTAGGTCTTTAGTAAAAAACTACTTTCTTTATAAAAATATAAAGGAAACAAATGAAAAGAATGTTAATAAATGCATCTCAACCAGAAGAGTTGAGATTAGCCCTAGTTGATGGACAAAGCCTATATGACTTTGATTTAGAACAAATTGGCTATGAAAGAAAACGAGCGAATATCTACAAAGCAAGAGTATCAAGAATAGAGCAAAGCCTTGGTGCAGCTTTTATTGATTACGGCGCTGAAAGACATGGATTCCTTCCAATGAAGGATATAGCTCCACAGTATTTTCCTAAGGGAAAGTTCTCAAGAAATTCTTCAATAAAAGACTGCTTAAAAGAAGGTCAAGAAATAATAGTACAAGTTGAAAAAGAGGAAAGAGGAAATAAGGGTGCAGCCCTAACAACTTTCATAACACTGGCTGGGCACTATATTGTTTTACTGCCTAATAATCCAGAAGCCGGCGGCATCTCTAGAAATCTTGATCCGAAAGAAAGAGATAAAATTAAAGCAAGTATTAGAGCTCTAGAAGTTCCAGATAAAATGGGGCTTATAGTTAGAACAGCTGCAAAAGGTGTTGAAAAAAATGAACTTGAGTGGGATCTAGAATATTTATTAAACGTATGGGATGCCATTATTGAGGCGAATCAATTAAGGAAGGCTCCTTTCTTGGTTTATCGTGAAAGTGATTTAATTACGAGATCGTTAAGAGATTACTTAAGAGATGATATTAAAGAAGTGTTGATAGACTCAGAAGAAGCTCATGAAAAAGCACTAGATTTTGTATGTAAACTAATGCCTGAATATGAAAGCAGAATAATTCATTATACTGAAACAACCCCTTTATTCAGTAAATACCAGATAGAGCCTCAAATAGATTCAGCCCAACAAAGAGAGGTTACTTTAGAAAGTGGTGGCTCAATTTGTATTGATCAAACAGAAGCTCTTGTTGCAATTGATATAAATTCAGCAAAATCTACAAAAGGATCTAATATTGAAGATACAGCTGTTAAGACTAATTTAGAAGCAGCAAAAGAAATTGCAAAACAGTTACGCCTTAGAGACATAGGAGGCTTGATAGTTATAGATTTCATAGACATGACTTCCTTAAAACATAAAAGACAAGTCGAGGAAGCTGTTTGGGAATCAGTTGAAATGGATAGAGCAAAAATACAAATAGGAAGAATTTCTAGGTTTGGATTAATTGAAATGTCTCGTCAAAGATTAAGACCTTCTCTTCAAGAAAGATGGCAACAAGATATAAATAGTCTTTCAACAGCTGTTCTCAGAAGAATCGAAGAAGAGTCAGCTAAAGAAAATAGCTTAGAGATAAGAGCTAAAGTTTCTCCCGAGATGTCTGTTTATCTCTTGAATGAAAGAAGATCTAGAATCAATGAAATAGAACAAAAGGCAAGTATAAGGATAGTTATAAAAGCAGATCAAACAAGAGAAGATGATAGGTATGAAGTTACAAGAATAAGAATCAATGATGCTAAAAATAATAAGGTTCCTCAAGAGGATAAGGAAGATAAAAACGTAAAACAACCAGAAAAGAAAAAAAATATTAAACCAAAAAAACTGGAAGTAGCTGCCGTTGATATTGTGCAAAAAGCAAGGCCTGTAAAAAAAGATAAAGGTTTTTTTGGAAGGCTAATAGATAATCTTTTTAAGAAAAAAGCTATAACGCCTCCGTCTCCTAAGCCAAGAAAAGCTAGCAACCAAAATAAGAATAGAAGAACTAACTACAAAACTAGTAACCAAAATAAGAATAGACAAGCTTCTGCTAATAAAAAAGAAGATAGTAAAAAATTAAACCCTGAAAAAGCAAAAAATAGACCAAATAATCCAAAAAATACTAAAGATAAACAAAGTGCAAATAAAAGCACTACCCCTAGAAAGCCTGTTAAGCAAAAGACTAAAGAAGTTGATGGCAACAAGATAGAGCCAGAAAATAATTCAATAAAGAACGTAAATTCTAAGGCATCTACTTCTAGTAAAACATCAAAAAAACCTAAGGATTGGGGTCAAGCGTCCAATGACCCTAGATTCAAAGAAATACCTGCTTCAGGAAACACAGAAGAAATCCTTAAAGAGGTTGATGGCAACAAGATAGAGCCAGAAAATAATTCAATAAAGAACGTAAATTCTAAGGGATCTACTTCTAGTAAAACATCAAAAAAACCTAAGGATTTTGGTAAGGCAGATAATGATCCCAGGTCAACTGAAATGCCCTCTTCAGTAAATACAGGTGTATTAAGTCAGCAAGAAATTCTGACAAAAAATGACGATATTACTGAAAATAAATCTGAAGAAAAGACAAAAATTAAAAATACTGAAGAAGAATCTAATAAACTTGACTCTATCAATGATACAGAGAGCTCGAAGAGAGCTTCTGACTGGGGTATGGCTTCAAATGACCCTAGAAACCAAAGTTGATAATTTATCCCAAGCTCTTGATATAGGATTCAATTAATTGTCCAGAAATAGAGATGTTACCTGTTGGTACTTCAGGAAGATTTTGATAATTAAACCAATCTGCTTTATCAATTTCAAGGCCATCTGGTTTTATATCTCCAGATTTAAATTCGGCATGAAATCCAAGCATTAACTGACTGGGAAAGGGCCAAGACTGACTTCCGTAATAAATAATATTCTCAATCTCTATATTCACTTCTTCTAAAACCTCGCGTCTTAGGGAATGTTCAGCAGATTCGCCAGGTTCTATAAAACCAGCTAGAGTACTGAAAAAATTTCCTGGAAAATTCTTATTGTGCGCAAGAAGTAATTCTTCCCCTTTAGTAACTAAAACTATTACACAAGGAGATATTCTAGGGTAGACCAGGTTGCCGCAAGAACATTTCATTGCTCTTTCCTTCTCATCCTCTTGAAGACTTTTACTGCACTTACCACAATATTGATTTGATCTATACCATTCAACAATTTGTACTGCTCTAGACAAAGCGGTAAACAGAGAATCCGCAACTCTTCCTAGAAGAGCATACATGGTAGACATCTTAGTATTATCGAGTAAGTTACTTGATTGTGATAATTCAGCTGCATAAAGAGCTTTATCGTCTAAGTATCCTAGAAAATGTTCGGAAAGTAATTCTAAACTTGACCACTTTAAGTCATCTTCTGCTAGGAGTGCAACTTGCCCAGAAATACCATCTTCTAAAACTTCTTGCCCTCTTATTATTAGGAATATTTTTTGATTATTCGAAGTATTAATATTTTCAGGGATGAAAATAGATTTATCATGGTATAAAATCATTTTTTTTTGTTGTATTTTAGAGTATAAATTATTTTATACGAATTTTTTTAAACTAATACTAAGATTTATTATGCATGAATTAGTAATGTCAGAATCAATGTTTGTTTCGGCCGTAATACTCGTATTAAGCTTTGTTGGTATCTTTACAGAAACAGTACATGGATTTCACAGAGTAAAAGTAGCGATGGCAGGAGCTGCTGTAATGCTCGTGGTTGGTCAATCGTATGGTTTCTACTCCCCAGAAGCAGCTTTTAAAGCGGTAGATTGGAATGTAGTATTCCTTCTTGGCTCAATGATGGCTGTTGTAACGATTATGATAAATTCAGGCGGCTTTGAAGTTCTTGCAGCTAATATAGGAAAGGTAGCAAAAGGCAGGCAATTTATGCTTCTTGCCCTACTTGGCACAGCTGTAACGGTCATATCATTATTACTTGATAACGTCACAACCGTTGTAATTTTTGGACCATTAATTGTATTGATCTGTCAAAAAATGAGGGTTAGTGCAATTCCTTATTTAATGGCGGCAGCTTTATTGTCAGATACTGGAGGTGTAGCTACTTTAGTGGGTGATCCTCCAAACTTAATGATTGGATCAGCATTTGATATCGCATTTATGCCATTTGCTTACAAAATGTTTCCAATAGTTTTTGTAGCTTGGATCGCAACAGTTTTCTTTATGAGATATTTATTTAAAGAAGAACTGGCAATTGTACCTGAGGGTAAATTCGAAGACTCAATTCCTTATAAGGATAAAACCTTGTGGAATAAATCACTTTCAATTTTAGGATTAATGGTAATTCTCTTTATCATCCATAACAAAATAGATTGGGAACCATGGATGGTTGCCGGTACAGGTTTAATTCTTTTAACTATTCTTGCTAAGGAAATAGAATTTTCAGATGTAATGAAAGATATGACTCACGAAATACCGTTACTAATGTTTTTTGTTGCGTTATTCATGATAGTTGGTGGAGTAGAAGGAAGTAAATTTCTTGAATACCTAGGTCAATTTATAATTCCCTTCTTGATTGACCCGGTAACAGGCGAAGTTATTCAGGAAAACTTCATGATGACTTGTATCGCATTAATGTGGGTTGCAGCTATCATGTCAGCAGCCATAGATAATATCCCATTTACTGCTGCTATGATTCCGATCATTGCCTCATTAGAAGCTGTAGGTGTAAATATTGCAGCATTATGCTGGTGTCTTGCAATAGGAGTTGGTATGGGTGGTAATGGTACTCATATTGGTTCTACAGCAAATGTATATATAGTTACTGTTTCAGAGAAACTAGCTAAAACAACAGGTAATCCTGATATGGCAATTACTCCTCTTAAATGGGCGCAAAAAGGTTTACCTGTGATGATTTTGACTTTGGTGATATGCACCATAATTATGTATCTATTTTTTGACTATTATGCATTGCCCCTTCATACATCTTAATGATTCGTAGATTTTGTGTTGCTCCTATGATGGATAGGACTGACTGTCATGAAAGGTATTTCTTAAGATGTATCACCAAAAGAGCATATCTTTATACAGAAATGATACATGCCAATGCTATTATTCATGGAAAGAGAAATTTAATATCTTACGACAAAAAAGAACACCCTCTTGCAATTCAAGTAGGAGGATCTGATCCAGGAAAGTTATCACTTTGCGCGGAAATTGCTGAAGAGTCTGGTTTCAAAGAAATTAATCTTAATATAGGGTGTCCAAGTCAGAGAGTTCAAGATGGTTCATTTGGAGCTATTTTAATGAAGAATGCTCCTTTAGTAGCAAAATGCTTAAAGGCGATGAAAAATAGTTGCGATATACCAGTAACCGTCAAATGCAGGATCGGAGTAGACAAAATGTGCGAAAAGAAGGATCTACAAAATTTTATTTTTAGCTGCAAGGACGAAGGAGTGGAGACTTTTATCATTCATGCGAGAAAGGCATGGCTTAAGGGCCTTAATCCAAAACAAAATAGAGAGATACCGCCTCTTAATTATGGCGCAGTTTATGATTTAAAAAATTTATTACCTGATACAGAGATAATCATAAATGGTGGAATAAAAACTCTTGAAGAGTGCAAACTGCATCTTAATTATGTTGATGGAGTGATGATTGGAAGAGAGGCTTATGAGAACCCGTACCTTTTAAAAGATGTAGATTCAAAAATATATGGGGACACTTTTTTGAAAACTTCTAGAAGTGAAATATTACTAAAACTTTTTCCATATATGGAAAAACAATACAAGAATGGTGTAAATTTACAATATATTTCTAAGCATTTGATGGGTTTATATAAAGGCACAAAGCAAGCTAAAAAGAATAGAAAATTTTTTGCAAATTTAGCCTATCAAGAAAATCCTTTAAAATTAATACAAGAAATGATACAAACATAAAAATGATTAAAAAAATAAGAAATATTTTTAGTAAATTAGAAACTGATGATTATGATAATAATACTCAAGAAGATGTAAATATAACTTGTGCTGCATTACTTATAGAAACTGCATACGCCGACAAGACCTTGGAAAAAGATGAAATAAATTCTTTACGCTCTTGTTTGCAAGAAGTCTATGGATTAGAAGAACAGATAGTTGAATCACTTATAATTGAAAGCGAAGCAAGCATTAAAAACAGCACATCTCTTTATGAATATACAAAACCATTAAATGACAATCTAAATTACAAAGAGAAATTACTGCTAATCAACACCATGTGGAAAATAGCATATGCTGATAATAGTCTTGATAAATATGAAGAACATTTAATAAGAAAGATTGCAGGTCTACTGTATATAGATCACACAGATTTTATTTCAGAAAAACTAAAAGCCCGTTAAGAATTAAAAATCAAATTCATCGGAGTCATCAAATTCATCTTTCATCATACCATTACTTATATCAAAAGCTCTTTGCTGATAGAAAGCATTTTTCATAAATGTGTATTTATCTCCTATGATTAAAGAATCAAAACCTAAATATCTGGCCCTTGTTTCTACTAAATCTATAAAAGTATATGTATAACTAGTCCTGTCATCATCTAAAGCTAATGTTGGGCTAACAAAACTATCCGGTATTTTTCCAAATGTATCTCTTAGCGTACTTGGGCCTAAAAGAGGTAAGACTATATAAGGACCAGCAGGAACACCCCAGACTGCTAAAGTTTGACCAAAATCCTCGTCATGTTTTTCTAAGCCAAAAGAAGTGGCAACGTTAAATAAACCTCCAATGCCTAAAGAGCTATTAATAATCACCCTTGTAAAGTCCATTATCCCGAGTTTAAAATGACCCTGTAAAATATTATTTATTCCGATACTTACATCTTCTACATTAGAAATAAAATTAGTGACTCCTGTCTGAACTATTTCAGGTGTTACATAGAGATATCCTCTAGCCAAAGGAGTAGCAATTGTTGCATCCATAGCCTCATTAAAATTATAAGTATTTTCATTCATAACCTGCCAAGGGTCTTCTTCGGCTGCCATAGTCCCCGAAGAGGAAATTAAAAAAATATAAAGAAAAAGTAAGTTATTTCTTAGCACAATCATTTTAATGTCGTCTGGGGTATCTCCTCATTTTGTGTTGTTCTTAAATTACCTATTTCTTGTCGAACGGATTCTGCTAGTTTAGCAAAATTTTCTTTGCATATAGAATTTTGCAATATATTTTTATTCTCATCAGAGTTTAATAAAGGAAATGATGTTAATAAGTCTAAATTATATTCTGTAGCTAATTTCTGCCCTCCTCCTTTTCCAAATATATAATGACGTTCATCACAATTATTACAATTAAAGTAACTCATATTCTCTACTAAACCTAAAATTGGTATAGAGAGTTTATTAATCATTTCTATACCTTTACGTGTATCTGATATAGAAACTTCTTCTGGGGTAGTAACCACTATGGCAGCAGTCAAAGGCAACCTTTGCATTAAAGTTAACTGAATATCACCAGTGCCTGGAGGTGTATCAATTATAAGATAGTCAAGACTGCCCCACTCGGTTTGGCTTAAAAGTTGCATAATTGCTCCACTTACCATTGGGCCTCTCCAGATTACTGGCATACGATCACTTGAAATAAGGCCCATAGACATAAAGCTAATTCCATCTACCATTAAAGGCTTAAGCATTTTTTGATCCTTCACCTCAACTGTTTTTTCTGCAACATCAAGCATAATTGCTTGACTTGGCCCATAAATATCTCCATCAACTAGGCCAACCTTGTGACCCAAAGCATTCAGTGACTTAGCTAAGTTTAAAGAGATCATGGATTTACCTACGCCTCCTTTTGCAGAAAATACTCCAATTAAAGACTTAACCTTTAATAAAGTTTCTGGAATTCTAAGTGCATTTGAATTTTCTGGCATAAAATTGAAATATAATCCGGTATAATTAAAATTCTTATTCTATTCTATATAAGCCTAGGCGCAAATGTCATCCAAAGAAAATTTAAAAAAATTCCTAGTAACAAACGCTTTACCATATGCTAATGGACCTCTTCATTTAGGTCATCTATTAGAACATATCCAAGCAGATATATGGGTTCGTTTTCAGAGATTAAAGGGGCATGAGTGTTTATTTGTTGCTGGAGATGATGCTCATGGAACTCCAATAATGCTTAAAGCTGAAGAGTTAGGCTTGACACCAGATGAGCTCATTCAAAATATTTATAAAGAGCATACTGAGGAATTATCTAAATTTCTTATTTCTTATGATAATTATCACACAACTCACAGCGAAGAAAATAAAGAGCTTTCTGAAAAAATATTTAAATCTGCAGAAAAAAAGGGACTAATAACAAAAAAAAATATAGAGCAGCTTTTTGATATAACTAAAGATATGTTCCTATCTGATAGATATGTAAAAGGTCAATGCCCCTCTTGTGGTGCAAAAGAGCAATATGGCGATAATTGTGAAGTTTGCAGCGCTACATATGATGCTTGCGAGTTAGTGGATCCAATTTCTCAATTAACTGATACAAAACCTACTCTTAAAGAGTCAGAGCATCTTTTCTTTCAATTAACTAAATTAAAAACACAAATAGTTTCTTGGTTAAATCAATCTGACATCCAAACATCAGTAATTAATAAACTTAATGAATGGCTATCTGGAGAACTTAAAGACTGGGATATAAGCAGAGATAAGCCATACTTTGGATTTCAAATACCGGGTTATAAAGATAAATATTTTTATGTATGGTTAGATGCTCCTATCGGATATATAGCAAGCACAAAGAATTTCTTAAAGAATAGCAATTCGTCCTTTAATTTAGATGATGTATGGGGAATAAAATCTGAATTTAATATTTATCATTTCATTGGTAAAGATGTCATGTACTTTCACACCCTTTTTTGGCCTGCATTGTTGAGCGCTGGAGAGTATAAAATGCCTAATGGAGTTCATGTACATGGCTTTCTTACTGTGAATGGAGAAAAAATGTCTAAATCTAGAGGAACTTTTATTTTAGCTAAAGCTTATCTAAAATTCTTAGAACCTGAATATTTAAGATACTTCTTTGCTAGCAAACTAAGTAATGGCGTTGAAGATATTGATATGAATTATGAAGACTTCAGACAAAGAGTAAACTCTGATCTAGTTGGTAAGTACATCAATATAGCAAGTAGAAGTGCTAAATTTATAAATAAGAATTTTGATAATAAACTTTCTGGAAAGTTAGACCAGCCTGAACTAGTGCAATCATTTGTAAATAAAAGTAATTTATTAGATGAACTATATAACAAGAGGCTCTATAGCAAGGCTGTAAAAGAAATAATGACACTTGCTGACCAAGCAAATCAGTATTTTGATTCAAAAAAACCTTGGATCTTAATTAAAGAAGATCCATCTTCTCAAGAAGTTCAAGCGATATGCACCACCACTTTGAATCTATTTAAAATACTTTCTATATATTTAAATCCTATTCTTCCTAAAATTACCAATGGTGCTTTTAATTTTTTAAACTTAAAGTTACAAACTTGGGAGGACATAAATTCTATTATTGTGGATAAAAGGATTAATAACTATGAACCACTTATTAATAGAATTACAGAAGATAATCTAAAATCAATTGAAAAAGAGGCGAAAGGATAAAAATGGAAGAAATAGAGATTCAAGATTTTATGAAAATAGATTTAAGAGTTGCAATAGTTGAATCAGCAGAAGATATTGAAGATGCAAATAAATTAATTAAATTAAATCTTAATTTAGGTGAATTAGGAAAAAAAACAGTCTTTGCTGGTATAAAGAAATCATACCAAAGCAAGGATTTAATTGGAAGGAAGCTTGTATGTGTTGCAAATCTTAAACCCAGAGAAATGAGATTTGGAACTTCGGAAGGAATGATTTTGGCATGCGGAGAGGACGAAAGCGGAATCTTTCTTCTCTCTCCAGACTCTGGAGCATTAGCAGGTATGCAAGTAAAATAAAGAAATGAAGAAAGTAATAGAGACAGATATTCTAGTTGTAGGAGCAGGTCCAGTAGGACTTTTTACTGTATTTGAAGCAGGGTTGCTGGGACTACATTGTGAGATTATTGACAACTTAGATAAACCAGGTGGTCAATGTTCTGAACTTTATCCAGAGAAACCAATATATGATATTCCTGGAGTTGCTATTCAAACAGCAGAGGAGCATGTAAATGCATTACTAGAACAAATCAGACCTTTTGATTACAACTTACATCTAAATCAAAGAGTCAATTCAATTAAAAAAGTAGATGATGATAGTTGGGAAGTAATAACGTCTGAAGACAGCCTCTTTAGAACTAAAAATATATTTATAGCCGCTGGAGGTGGTTCCTTTGAACCAAGAAGACCGCCCAGTGTAAAAGATCCAGACAAATTTTTATCAAAAGGAATAGAGTATTCCGTAAAAGAAAGGGATAAGTATCAGGATAAAGATCTTCTTATCTTTGGTGGAGGTGATTCTGCATTAGATTGGTCAGTAGAATTAGCTGAAGTTTGTAGATCTATTACCTTAATTCACAGAAGAGATGCATTTAGAGGGGCACCAAATACTGAAAAGAAGATGAGGGATTTAGTTCATTTAGGAAAAATTAATCTTAAAACTCCTTTTGTAATTGAATCAATAATAGGAAATAAAAAAGCGACTGGCGCTCTGATTAAAAACTTTGCAACTAAAGAAATAGAAGAAATTTCATCAGATGAGATACTGTTTCTTTTTGGGTTGAACAAAAAATTAGGTCCAATTTTAAATTGGGGCCTTGACTTAAAGGATAACAAAATAAAGGTAGATACAGAAAAATTTGAAACTAGTGAATCTGGAATATTCGCTGTGGGCGACATAAATGACTACCCTGGTAAACTAGATCTAATCTTATGCGGTTTCCATGAAACCACCTTAGCAGTTCAGCATGCATATAAAAGATTAAATCCTGGAGAAAAAGTGCCTTTCGGATACACCACTTCAAATACTAAGCTACAAAAGAAATTAGGAGTTTCTTAATCTTTTTTTCTTTTAGCGATAGCTTTTAATCTCACTGCATTGATTTTTATAAAGCCTGAGGCATCTTCTTGATTAAAAGTATCCGCACCATCTTCAAATGTAGCTACCTTTGGATCATATAAACTAAAATTAGATTCTCTACCCAATACTTCAATATTACCTTTAAATAATTTTAAACTTACACTTCCCTCAACATATTCTTGGGTTTTATCAATAAAAGCTTGTAAAGCGATCCTCTCAGGACTCCACCACAAACCGTTATATATTAAATTTGAATACTTTGGCATTAATTCATCTTTTAAATGAATAACTTCTCCGTCTAACGTTATTGATTCTATTGCCCTGTGAGCTTTTAATAAGATTGTTCCACCTGGAGTTTCATAACAACCTCTTGATTTCATACCAGTAAATCTATGCTCTACCAAATCCAACCTACCGATTCCATGCATTCCTGCTAACTCATTTAAATTTTGAAGTAAATCTCCAGGCTCTAACTTGCTATCATCTATGGAGATTGGATCACCATTTTTGAAACCAATTTTAATTAATGAAGGTTCATTTGGAGTATTCATCAGATTTTGTGTTCTTAGCCACATGTCTTCAGGTGGAATAGTATTTGTATCTTCCAATGGGCCGCCTTCGTATGAAGTATGAAGTATATTCTCATCCATAGAATATAGAGGGTCATTTTCACTTTTTTTATCTACTTCTATTTCTTCTTGTTTACAATAATTAACAAGATCAGACCTAGAATTGAAGTCCCAAATCCTCCACGGAGCTATGACTTGTATATTAGGACTAAGAGAGTAAGCGCTAAGCTCAAAGCGAATTTGATCATTACCTTTTCCAGTAGCACCATGAGATATGGCATGTGCTCCAGTATCATTCGCAATTTCTACCATCCTTTTTGCTATTAGTGGCCTTGCTATAGATGTCCCTAAAAGATACTCACCTTCGTAAACGGTATTGCATCTAAACATAGGAAAAATGTAATTCTTTACAAATTCATTTTTTAAATCTTCAATATGAATATTGGCTGCTCCAATTCTAATAGCTTTTTCTTCAACCTTCTGTGTATCAATCTCCTGTCCAAGATCAGCAGTAAAAGCGATAACTTCTGCAGAATAAGTCTTTTTTAGCCAATGAAGAATTACGGTGGTATCTAAACCTCCGGAATAAGCTAATATTATTTTTTTAAATTTACCTTTCATTTCTTAAAAAATAGCCGGACATTCTATAGTGAAAATTTTAAAAGACCAACAAAGGTCCTATAAAAGCACCTCATTATCAGCATCTGTACAAACAATTTTGGTTGATAATTCACTTAAATCTAACAAATCTTGTAAGTCTTGATAATTTCCTTTAATACTTAAAAAATTATTAAGAAAACCTTCGTTGGCATTTGCATTAGTACCTGTTGGTAGAAAGTATTTAGGTTTCAATATTTCAAGGATATTGAAAACTCTTGTTGGACTCATTGATAATTCAATTTGTAATAATTTAACTGATTCTGTCGTTCCTATAAAGGCATCTAAATTAGTTATTGAATTAATTGATTTTAATGAAACTACATGGGGTTCAATAAAAATTCTTTTATTATTGGTTAAGTCTTCAATTAAAAAGGACAAGGAACTATATGAATATGGAAATCCAGACATTATTCCTTTTAAAGATAACTGATTAGCAACTATATTTTGACCAGGATTAAGGATATTTAAATCTATAAAACCTATATTTTTCAATGATTTATAAGAACTTTTTGAACAAAATACTTTAATATTTTTTGGGAGCAATGATAAAGACTCTTTATTTAAATGATCAGTATAATTAGAAGAAATTAATAAAATATCAGAATCTAAAATTTTATCTATTATTGCATTTAAATTTTCTTCTTGAGTTCTTGATAAGAGCCAAGACGCTCCAGGGATAGAAAGCTTATTTGTTAGCCAAGGATCAATTATTATTTTTGAGGTACTTGTATGGATAAGCCAGGACTGGTAGCCACCTAAACGATAAATCTTCAAGAGAATTAATCCTCAAGATTAAGAGAATCTATAGATTTTTGTAAATCACCATTTTCTAATAGTTCAGATATTATGTCACTACCTCCAACTAACTCTCCGTTAATAAACAACTGAGGAAATGTTGGCCAATCTGAAACTGAAGGTAAATTAGCCCTTATTTCTTGGTTTGAAAGGATGTCTACAAAGGAAAAAGGTTTTCCACAGGCTATTAAGGCCTGAGAAGCCTTAGATGAAAAGCCACATTGCGGGGCATCAGGTGAACCTTTCATGTAAAGCAGAATAGGATTTGCTTTAATCTGTTCTTTAATTTGTTCTTCAATATTCATATCCTTATTTTAACTTATGCGCAGAGTTTCAGGTACTCTTTAATTATATTTGGTATGCCATGGACTAATGAATCAGATATTAGTGCCTGGCCAATTGAAACCTCGGCAATGCCTCCTATAGAAAGAAAAGTACTTAAATTCTGGAGATTCAGATCATGTCCTGCATTAACCTCTAATCCAATACTATTAGCGTACTCAGATGCATTTTTATAAACTTCAAGAATATTTAAATCTTTAGACTTTAGAGCATATTCTTCAGCATATGGGCCAGTGTAAAGTTCTATCCTGTCAGCTCCAATTTCTTTAGCTTGAATGACCTGCTCTATATCTGGGTCTATAAATAAACTAACTCTAGTACCTAATTCTTTAATTTCCATTATGCAATCTTCTAATCTTTGGTTCATAGTTAAAAGATTCCATCCATGATCTGAAGTTAATTGGTCATGACTGTCTGGCACTAAAGTGCATTGTATAGGCTGAGTAATTCTAACTATTTCCATGAAGCCATCATAAATTTTAGTTTTAGAAGAAAAAGGATTGCCTTCTATATTAAATTCTTTAGAAAAGATTTTAGTTAATTCAGAGAGTTCATAAACGTCTTTTGGTAAAATATGCCTTAAATCTGGCCTAGGATGCACAGTAATTCCATGAGATCCTGATTCTAATATTAATTTACTTACATTAGAAAGATCAGGAACATTACCTCCCCTAGCATTCCGAAGCCAAGCTATCTTGTTAACATTAACGCTTAGTTTTGTCATGAATCTTAAATTAACTGCTCTCCATATTAATAATTATCTTACCGCTAGCATGGCCAGTTTCCACATTATCATGCGCTGCGGATATTTCTTCTAACCCATAAACTTTACTTATAACTGGTTTAATTATTCCTATCTGGACCATTCTAGTTAACTCCTTCAAGGCAGAAAGACTTGGCCTATATATAGCCCAATGATAATTAATAGGACGATATTTATTTTTAAGTTTTTGTCTCTTAGAGATTGCTGACGGGAGGCCTAACAATAAGCCTTTTGTATCTAATGCGGCCATAAATGGATGGACTAAGGTTATGAAGTGTGATTCGCTATTTTTCTTTAGTGTGCTGATACAATTTTCTTCCTGATCTCCCCCCAGCAGGTCATAAAAAATATCATATTCAGAGAGAATATCCTGAAACTTAGTTTCCTCATAATTTATTACTTCATCAGCTCCTAAGCTATATAGAAGTTCTATATTCTTATGACTGCAATTTGTAGACACATAACACCCTAAGTGTTTAAAAAATTGAACAGCATAAGTGCCGACTCCTCCAGATCCTGCTTGAATAAAAACCTTTTTTCCCTTTAAATCTACTGGTCTTAATCCTGCCCAACGCACAAGAGCTGACCAAGTAGTAATCGCAGCATATGGTAACGATGCAGCTTCTTCGAAACTTAAAATATCAGGCTTTAAGTCCAATTCATCTTCGTGAAAAGATCCTAAATCAGAGTATGTCCCTCTATTTGGATTGGTAGATGAACCCCAAACCTGTTGGCCAACTTTAAATCGGGTTACTCTTTCTCCAATTTCAAGCACTACACCAGCTAAATCAGTTCCTAATACCCAAGGAAAAAGAATTTTTCTTTGCTTTTCAAAGATAGATTTTCCATAACCTTCTCTTTTCATTACATCGATAGGGTTTATGGAAGTTGCCTTAATACTTATCAATAATTCTTTAGGGCCTAAAATAATCTTAGATTCTGTATCTAAGATTTCAAAACATGATGAATCTCCATAACATCTTAATTGTGCTGTTTTCATTTTTTATAAACCCATAATTCCATCATAAGATAATTTTAAGCCTATTAATGACAAACCAAAATATGCTGTCCCATAAAAAAATTTTTCATCTACTTTATGTGTTAAAAAATAGCCTATTGCAAAACCAAAAGGAGCAAATATAACTAAAATTAACGAAGTATATAAATTTTCAATCCTTAATTGATCCAATAAGTAATACGGATATAATTTAACATAATTCACCATACAGAAGAAAAGAGCAGCAGATCCCGCGTATACTCTTTGATCTAGTTTCTGAGGCAACATATAAATATTAAATGGAAGACCTCCGGCATGTATTCCAAAACTAGTAAATCCAGATAATGAACCCCAAAAAGTTCCTTTTGTTTTAGAGGGTAGTGTTTTATCCACATCATCACCCTTGAGGAGATAAGAGATTACAAAACCTAAAGCAATAATACCTATCAAAAGCCTAATATGCGACTCACTAAGATATTGAAACCAAAAAAAACCAACTGTTATTCCAAATAAAGCTCCTGGTATAAGAATTTTTAAATTCTCCAAATGAAATTTCTTTCTATAAAAATAAACAGCGATTAAGTCTTGAATACATAAAATAGGCAATAAAATTGCAGCAGCTTGTATAGGAGAAATAACCAATGACATCAATGGGACGCCTAAGATAGCTAACGGTCCAGCAAAACCACCTTTAGCTATACCATAAAGTATGACAGCAGGTATAGCCGTTAAATAGAAGAAAGGATTCTCTATCAACTACTATTAAATTAAGGAATAGGGGTAATGCAAGTAGCGTCCCAAAAAGCGCGCGCCAATATTATTTGTCCACCTGAATTAACTTGAAAAAAATCTGTTACCTCTAAATCCATTCCTCCTGACTCTCCTCTAACTTCCATTCTAAAAGAGACCATAGCTTCATTTCCTAAGAAGACTGATCTATTAATTATTGGATTTAGTGTGCCTTTAGGATCGCTATGAGCTTGATCCCAAAATTTTCCTATTTGATCTTTACCAATATGTGGTGATGATCCTACAGGATCCTCCCAGACAGCGTCATCTGAAAAAACAGATAAAAGTAACTCTTTATTATTTTTTTTCCAGGCCTCAAAGTAAGATTCTACAGAATCTTGTGATAAGTTATTTTCTGACATTCAATCCTCTAGTTTTTATTAATTTTATTATTCATCTCATCTAAAAAAGAATTAGATTCATTTCTTTCATCGTCAGTGAGCTTCTTTCCATGACTAGAAAGATAGGCATAAGTAATATTAGTATCAGGACTTAAAGGTTCGTATTGTTCCCATATTCTGTCATATTCAGATTTTTTTATATACCAAGTTTCATCTATCTTTTCATAAATATCTTTATAGATAGCAGAGCCTCTAGTAATTATTTTTCTTTTTGTATCTGTGAACATATCACTCAAATACCATAAACCTTCGGCATTATTCTGACTCAGAATATCTATTTCAGGATGATGCCCTTGGTGACATGTCGCTGCATCCGAAGAGAAAGAATTTTCAATTTGTTGAACAATATTTTCTTTTCCTGTAACTTCCCATCTATAGACCGCTCCTCTGTAATCAAGTTCAGCATCATCTGTAAAAAGCGTTCTCAATAAATCAACATCGGCGGTGTCAAGTCCTCGAAAATATCTATATTTGATTTTTTTTATCTCTTCTATATCTAATAATTTTTGTAATTTATCCTCCATATCATCCTCCATATTATCTTAAGTGTGAGTGCCCACCATCTATAGGTATTGTTGCACCGGTTATATATTTCATATTAGGTCCGACTAAAGAAACAACCGCCTTACCAATATCATTTTTACAATCTCCAATCCTGTCAAGTGGAATAGATTTCTTGAATGCATTTGCTTCTTCAGGAACTAATTCTTCCCAAATCTGCATGCCGGGTGAATTGCCTATTGGTATAATAGTATTGATACGAATTCCATCTTTACCCCATTCCACTGCTGCTGCTCTTGAAAGAGCTCTGATTGCCTCTTTAACAGCTGAATATAATCCAAACCCATCTGGGTCTGGTCTAATTGCTGCTCCAGTACCTAAATTTACTATACTACCTTTTGCTGATTTTAAATGCGGATAACATAACTTCATAAATCTATGAACTGCTAAAGGTCCAGAATTCCAACCGTCCAGGAATGAAGAATCAGTAACATCTAAAATCTTACCTAAAGGAACTAGTTGAGCGTTGTTTACCAAGATATCAATACGGCTATATGTTTGAATAGCTAAAGACACTACATTTTCTATTTCTTCTAGATTTGTAACGTCACATTCAACGGCTATTGCCTCACCTCCAAGAGAAGTGATTTCATCTGCTGTTTCATCAACTTTTGAAAAAGTTCTTCCAGCTGAAACAATTTTAGCACCCTCCTCTGCTAAAGCTAAGGCAATACCCTTTCCAATACCTTGTCCACTACCGGTAACTATCGCTACTTTTTCTTGTAAACTTTTCATACATCAAATAGTTGTATCAAATACAACTTTTATAGCCCCTGATTTCTTGTCCTTAGCAGTATCAAATGCTTCTTTTGCTGACTCCAAAGGGAATCTATGAGAGATTAAAGTCTCACCTATTTGGGGGTTCTTTGCCAGAATTGTTACTGCCTCATCCATATCTCTGACTCCATTGGTCTGACCATACATCATAGAAGGAAATATTTTTAATTCTTTAACAAAAGCAGATATTCCAGGCATTTCAAATTGATCCCAATAAACTGATAAAAGGATTACCCATGCTGCAGGATTCGCAAGTGAATGACATAATTCCATAACGCCAGAAGCACCAGCACAATCAATAACCCTGTCATATGTTCCTTTTATAGGCTCAGCACCTAGTTTTTCTCCCGCAGCCATTTGATGATCATATTTAGCATGCAAACCAACTTCACATCCAATATATCTAGCTGCTGCGACTGCACAAAGACCTATACTCCCAGCTCCTACTACTGCTACTCTATGATGTGATTTTGTACCTGTTCTTACTAGGCCATGAAAAGCAACTGCAAGAGGCTCAACAAGACAAGCATCTTTTACCTCTACTTTATCTGACAATGGCACTAAACAATATTCTGGTACGATCATTTGTTCTGTCATTCCACCATTCGAATTAACCCCAAAACAAGAAAAATCTTCCGTACATAAATGACTATCACCTATCGAACAAGAATTACATTTTCCACATCTTGTATAAGGTTCTATAGCTACTGGCTTTCCATTTTCAGTGATTCCAGAAAATTCATGTCCTGCTATATGGGGAGATTCTAATCCGGATGAAAATAAATGGATATCGGTACCACAAATACCAGATGCGAGAATATTAACTAATACCCCCTCACCGGAGGGAGCTGGCGTATCAAAAATATTGACCTGTCCATCGTGATAATTTATTGCTTTCATATTTTTTAAACTCCTCTTATTTTATATACTAAAGATGCTATATCATTTGCCGTCTTCCATGCTGTTATGCCAGGATGCATTTGGTTCATAACAAAACCTAAAGATGTTTTATTTTCTGGATCACTAAAACCGAGAGATCCACCAGCGCCTCCATGTCCAAAAGATTTTATTCCTGGACCCATACTAATATGCTCAGTTCCAAGCATAAAACCTAATCCAAATTTACTTTTAATGTTGGCTAGAACAAGATCCTTACCTTCCACTTCGGCGGTTCTTCCTTTTTCTATTGTTTCTGGATTTAATATATGAATACCATCTCTCGAACCTCCATTAGCAAGTATGCCATAAAGTTTGGCCAAGGCACGAGCTGTTCCATGACCATTAGCAGCTGGTATTTCAGCATTTCTCCATTCTTTAGTATTAACATACTCTATATTAAATTCAGGATTTGAAAAAGCAGAACCCTGAGGAGTGTTAGAGTCAAAAAAATTTAATAAGATTTTTAAGTAAGGAGGATAAAAAGGCATCTGAGGGATTTTTTTAAGAATTGGCATGAAAAAATCTACTATTGGAGTTTCTGCTTTAAGGATATTCGTGACTCTATCAAACTTATCATCTGGTAATCCAATCCAGAAGTCTAATTCCAGTGGCTCTTGTATATTTTCTTTAAAATATGTACCGATCGACTTACCAGAAATTCTTCTTACTAACTCTCCCACCAAATGACCATAAGATAGTGCATGATAGCCGTGTCTAGAACCTGGAATCCACCAAGGTTCTTGTTCCGCTAAAGATGTAGTAATTAAATTCCAGTCCGTCCAAGCACCACTAGGTAAAGGTTTTTTAATTCCACAAAGACCTGATTGATGACTTAATAAAAACCTTACTGGTATGGACTCTTTCCCACCTTGACTAAATTCAGGCCAATGCTTAGAAACAGGATCATCAAGATTGACTGAACCTTCCTCCAGTAACTTTAAAAAACAAATTGCCGCAATTCCTTTTGTTGTAGAAAAAACATTTACTATGGTATCTTTTTTCCACAGTTCTTTTGAATTTTTACTTACCCTTCCTCCCCAGAGATCTATAACCATTTCTCCTTCAACTTCTATTGCAATAGCCGCACCGAACTCAAACCCTGAATCAAAACTTTTTTGAAAAAGATCTCTTACTTCTAAAAATTTAGAGTCGCAATATCCCTCTACTTTCAATTAGCTCTCCCTATGTCTCTACCGGCAATATAACCAAAAGTCATGGCAGGGCCAAGAGTAGATCCAGGTCCTGGATACCTAGGTAAAAGTGCAGAAGTACAATTTCCACAAGCCCATAAACCTGGTATGTGTAAATTATTAGAATCTAAAACTCTGGCTCTTGAATCTATTACTAGGCCTCCAGCTGTGCCCATTTCCCCAGGATAAAGAGTAATACTATAGAAAGGAGGTTTGCTGACTGTACCTAGACATGGATTAGGTTTGATTGAAGGATCGCCATAATATCTGTCGTAAACACTATCTCCTCTTTTATAATCTAAATCTTTACCTTCTGCAGCAAAGGTGTTCACTTTGTTTATTGTCTTCATAAAGCCATCTTTATTTATAGAGAGTTTATCAGCCAATTCCTCTAAAGAATTGGCCTTTACAAGAAAAGAATTATCCCACCAATGATTAGGTACCAAGCTATCAGGCATCATAGAGGACTGAAGAAGAGGTCCACAAGGCCTTTTTTTTCTATACTCTGAATCAAAAATCATAAAACAAGGTATGCAAGGGTTTCCAACAGAAAATTTATCATACATCTCATCAACAAAACTCACATAATTTTGAGATTCATTTGAAAATCTCTCACCATTAGAATTTACACAAAATGCCCCAGGTAGTGATTTATCTACCATTGAAAGTCTAGCTTTTTCTTCTCCGGGAACTTGCATAACTGTTGACCACCAGGCTGATTCCATTTGATTAGTCTTACCTCCAATCTTGATCGCTTCTGTGATGACCTCTCCTGTATTATCAAGATTTGCGGCACTCCATGATGTTTTAGAAGGCTTGGGCAGGAATTTATCCCTCATTTCTTGATTGCGTTCAAATCCACCTGAGGCCAAAACAACCCCATGTCTTGCACTTATAGTAACCTCATCTCCTTCTTTTATAGCCTTTATTCCCGTTACCTTTCCGCCTTCAAATACAAATTCTTTAAAAGAGGTATTAAGCCAAAAAGGAACTTCTCTTTCTTTTAACGACATTCTTAATCTAGCAATTCCAGCATTACCCATTGTCAATCTTCTGTCTTTGAAATTTGTAAAACGATATGGAAAATCAAACAAAAATTTTATTAGAAGTTTGATAAACAAAATAACCCATCCCGATAATCCACCTAATAATATTTGGCCTTCTACTTGAGTAAAATTAATGCCCATGGGTCCTTTTGTCTGAGGATGCTGACCCCTTAAAAATTTCAAGTCCTCTCTTAATAAGTCCCCATAAAAAGGCTCTGGCTCCATTGATCTATGGCCTGACTTGCCGCCTGGATCATCAGGAAAATAGTCAGGATAGTGTTCAAGACTAATATACTTTACGTGTGTATTTTCATGAAGATAATCAATCATCTCAGGCCCTTTAATTAAGTATGTCTCTATCAAGTCATCACTTATTTTTTCTTTAGGGGAAACATGTTTTATATATGTCCTTGCCTCTTCCAAGGAATCATTTGCCTCTAATTCTTTTGCATATCTATTATTAGGTACCCAAACTCCCCCACCAGAAGTTGCGCTTGAGCCCCCAAATAATCTACTTTTTTCTATGATTAATACATTAAGCCCCTGATCGTGCGCTGAAATAGCAGCTGTCATTCCACCATTTCCTGAACCGATTATTATTACATCATACGAATAACTTGATTTAACAGTCATAATTATGCTTTTTAGTTTTAATATAAATCCAAAAACTTAGTTATAATACTTAAATTAACAGAGAAGGGAGAAATTTGTGAGTCGTTTTCCAATGCCAATTCCACATGGGTGGTATTTTGTATCTTATTCAGAAGATCTTATTAAGGAAAAATCAAAACCTTTAAACTATTTTAATACCGAGTTAGTTTTATATAGAACAAAAAAAGGAGATCCAGTTCTTATGGAAGCCTATTGTCCACATATGGGTGCTCATCTTGGTTATGGTATTCACGAAAACATAGGAGAAGGCGGACCCGTTAAAGGCGATAATATTTCATGTCCTTTCCATGGATGGACTTTCAGTAAAGAAGGTTACGTAGTTGATATTCCCTATGCTGATAATATTCCACCAAAAATTAAAGATAAAAAATGTATAAAAACTTTTCCTACGAGAGAAGTAAATAGAACAATAATGGCCTGGTATCATCCAGATGACTTAGATCCTATATGGGAACCAGATATTTATGATGAAGCTACAAATGCTAATTGGACAAATTTTGATAAATATGAATATAAATTCAATGCTCATTTACAAGAAACAGCGGAAAATGGAGCTGATTCAGCTCACTTCGTATATGTACATGGTACGGCAACGCTTCCAGAATGGGATTTTTCTTATGAAGAACATAAACGTGTTGGAGTAATGAAAGCAAAAATGCCAACACCTAGGGGACTGGTAGATGGTTCTATCAATCTTTTTGGATCAGGTCCTGGTCAAAGTTCAACAAGATTTACTGGAATTTGTGAAACATTTCTTATGGGTTTACCTACTCCAATTAATTCTGAAAAGATGGAATTAAGGTTTGCCTTTTGTCAGGAAAAGAAAGATGGGAAAGACCCTAAAGGAGGAGTGGCTGCTGCAATAATTGCTGATATAAATAAGCAAGTCCAAGAGGACATACCCATATGGGAAAATAAAAAATATTTAGAAAACCCTATACTATGTTCTAAAGACGGACCAATTGCTGGTTTTAGAAGATGGTTTAAACAATTCTATACAAATTAAATAAAATAAAAATCTAATGACCTCCAATATAGCTGTCATTGATTATGGCATGGGTAACTTGCATTCAGTTAAAAAAGCCCTTAATTATTTGAACGTAGACCCTATAATCACCTCAACTAAAATAGATATTGATTCAGCTGATAAAATTATTCTTGTAGGGGTTGGCCACTTTAAGAAAGCTTTAGAAAATTTAAGATCACTAAATATTATAGATGCTTTAAATGATGCAGTCCTTATTAGAAAAAAACCAATTCTAGGTATATGTTTAGGCATGCAGCTGATGGCAAAAAAAAGCGAAGAAGGAAATATTGAAGGACTAGGCTGGATAGATGGCGAAATAAAGAAGTTTGAAGTTAAAAACTCTTTAAAATATAAAGTACCACATATTGGATGGAATAACATTGAAATTACTCAAGACAGCCCTCTAATGAAAGATATTAAAAATAATACTGAGTTCTATTTTGTTCACTCTTATCACTTTGTAACAAAAAATAAGAAATACATTGTCAATGAGACAAAATATGAAGATAGATTTATTTCAGCTTTTCAAGATGACAATATTTTTGGAGTTCAATATCATCCTGAAAAAAGTCATGATCATGGGAAAACTTTATTAAAAAACTTCATAGAGATTTAATGTTTAGGCCGCGAGTTATACCAGTACTTCTTCTAAAAGATAATATATTGGTTAAATCTACAAAGTTTAAAAAATATAGATATATTGGTGATCCTATAAATGCAGTTAAAGTTTTTAATGACCTTAAAGCAGATGAACTAACTTTTTTAGATATATCAGCCACGATTGAAAAAAGAATAATTCCACTAGAGTTAGTAGAAAAAGTAGGAGAAGAAGCAAATATGCCCTTTTCAGTGGGTGGCGGAATTACAAAGCTAAAAGAAATTCAAAATATTATAGCCAAAGGGGCTGAAAAGGTTATTTTAAATACATCAGCGATTTCTAATCCTGATTTCATTAAAGAGTCCTCTGATAACTTTGGTACATCCACAATTACAGTTTGCATAGATGTAAAAAAGAGACTTTTTGGAAAAGAAGTTGTTTGGACTCATGGTGGAAAAAAGGCAACTAATTTATCCCCAATCGATTGCGCCATGATGCTAGAGGATAAAGGAGCTGGAGAAATTATCATACAAAGTATTGATAGAGATGGTCAAATGAATGGTTATGACGTTGAATTAATAAGAAATGTTTCTACATCTGTTTCGATTCCTGTAGTTGCTTTAGGGGGCGCTGGTAAAATTGAGGATTTAATAGAAGGGTATAAAAAAGCTCATGCTAGTGCTGTGGCAGCAGGAAGTATGTTTGTCTATCAAGGTCCAAAAAAGGGTGTTTTAGTAAATTATTTAGAAAAAGATTCTCTTTCGCTTTTTAAGTGATTTATAATTTAACTAAATTTCACGCACCTATAATTCTTATATGAATAATCTTCACCAAATATGCAAAAGATGCGTAATGGATACTTCTGATCCAGCAATTATCTTTGATGAATTAGGCAACTGTAACCATTGCAATGAATTCTTATCTACCTCCCAAGATATTGTTTATCACGGAGAAGAAAGTGATAGGCAATTAGAACAAATTTTAAAAAGGATTAAGGCTGAAGGAAAAGGTAAAGAATATGATTGTTTAATTGGTATGAGTGGAGGAGTTGATAGCAGCTATGTTACCTATAAAGCTGTAGAATATGGGTTAAGACCTTTGGCAGTGCATATGGACAATGGCTGGAATTCAGAAGAGGCTGTTAAGAATATAAAAAATGTCTGCACCAAACTCAATGTAGATTATCAAAGTTATGTCTTGAATTGGGAACAATTTAAAGAGATACAACTTTCTATTCTTAAATCTTCTATTGTCGAAGTAGAAATACCCACTGATGTAGCAATAACACGAGTATGTCACAAGGTGGCATCTGAAAATAATATTAAATACATTATAGGCGGAGGTAATTATGCAACAGAAGGAATATTACCAAACCTTTGGTTTTACAATCCAAAAGACCTTAAATTACTAAAATCCATCCATAAAGAATTTGCTTCAAAGGGACTTAGTGATTTTCCTACATTTGATTACAAAATAGAAATCTACTATAAATTTATAAGACGAATCAAAATAGTATATTTACTAAATTACTTACCATTTAATAAATCTAAGGCAATAAGTGAACTAGAGGAAAAGGTAGGCTGGAAAAATTATGGTGGAAAACATCATGAATCAGTTTATACGAGGTTTGTTCAGTCTTATCTTCAGCCAGTAAAATTTGATCTTGATTACAGAAAAGCAACCTTTTCGAGTCAAATATGCAATGGTGAAATTTCAAGAGAAGAAGCCCTGATAGATCTAAAAAAAGTACCTTTTAATCAAGAAACACTTCGATCAGATAAAGAATATGTAAGTAAAAAACTTGGCATTAGTTATGAAGATCTTGAAAATATTATTAGAGCCAAGCCTAAATCTTATAAAGACTATCCAAATGAAGAAAAAAAACTTGAATTCCTTTATTCAATTTATCGAAAGTATTTTGCTAAAATTATGAGAGTTTTTTAAGTAAATTTTATGAATTATGGACCGTAAGAATAGCTCTATTTATTTCTTTCTTTATGACCTCAGAATAGGAGGTACAGAGAAAGTGGTTATCTATTTAGCGAATTATTTTGTTCAACAAAATCTAAATGTGTCTATTCTTACAATCTCGAATGAGAATCATCTTAATGACCTAATTGATCCAAGAATTAATATAAAAAGCTTAAATAAAAAAGTAATCTCTTCCGCTTTTTTTCCTTTGTATAGATTTGTATTACAAAATAAGATTGATGTCTTTGTTGCAAATGTCTGGCCTTTAACAATCCTATCTAGCTTTATAAATCTTATCTCGTCTAGAACGCGACTAGTTTTTATAGACCATTGCAATTTATCAGCTGAATTTAAGAAATATAATTTTTTATTTAAGAAGATGCAAAATATCTCAATTTTACTTTTTTATAAATTAGCACACCATGTAATAGCTGTGTCTAAAGGTGTAAAAGAAGATTTAGAAGATAAAGGAGTAACTAATAAAAAATTATCGGTTATCTATAATCCTTTGCATTCTTCGTCTGAGTCTGTTCTTTCTGATATAAAAATAGATAAATGGTTAAATTCAAAAGAAAAAAAACTTATTGCCATAGGTCAATTTAAAAAACAGAAAAACTTTCCCAATCTAGTAGAAGCTATGGCTCATTTCTATAAAAACTATGAACTAAAACCTCAAGTTTTAATTTTAGGTGACGGGGAAGAAAGGGAATTTATTCAGTCTAAAATTAATAGTCATAACTTACAAAATTTTTTTTCATTGCCCGGCTGGGTAGATGACCCTATGCCCTTCTTAAAAGAATCAGATTTATTTATTCTCTCATCTGATTTTGAAGGTTTTGGGGTTGTTATAGCTGAAGCTCTCTCTGAAGGCGTAAATGTTGTCTCCACTGACTGCCCATCTGGACCAAGTGAAATTCTTTTAAAAGGTGAATTAGGATATTTATGTAAAATTAATGATGCAGAGGACTTATCTAAATCTATCCATAAAGGTCTTTTAAATCCTTTTGATGCAAGCGTACTAAAAAATAGAGCAAAAGATTTTTCTATTGAAAAAATAGGCAAGGAGTATTTAGATTTAATTTTATGATAGCTATTGGTAGCAAAAGGTCTAATATACTGTTTCCAAAAATAATGAAGCAATTTTTTAATTAAAAATCTATAACAATGCTAGAAGATTTAAAGACTTTACTTTGGTTTTTACTAAAAGGGCCCAAATTTTATCCTACAATGTTTTCTTTAATTTTAAGAAAATTCTTACCATTTAAGGACTCTTTACAACATAAAGAATTAGAAAGATCTTGGTGTGAAAAACACAGCATTTCCTTAGAGGAATGTGTTCAAAAATATGGTTTTACGTTGCCAGCAGATCCTATATTTAACAATGACTATATTCTAGAAGTGGAAAATAGATTAAATAAATCTAGATCAAATTTTGGCGGTCAAGGGCATATAGATCTTTTATACATAGCATGTGAAGGATTAAAAGCAACAAAAGTTGTAGAAACGGGAGTTGCATACGGATGGTCATCATCTGCCATCCTTAAATCTCTTTCCAAGAGATCTGGAAAATTAATATCAGTTGATATGCCAATGATGAAACAAACTGATTATCACTTAATAGGGACTGCTGTTCATGAAGAAAATCTAAAGTTTTGGGATTTAATAAGGGAGCCAGATAAATTTGGGTTAAGGAAGGCTATAAAAAAACATGGCGATAGTTTTGATATAGCCCACTATGACTCAGATAAATCTTATTATGGTAGAAAATGGTCTCAACCCTTAATTTGGAAGCACTTAAAGGAAGGAGGTATTTTCATCTCAGATGACATTGAAGATAACTCAGCTTTTAGAGAATTTGTAGAGGAAAATCAGTTAGAATTTTGTGTACTTGAATTTGAAGGTAAATATGTAGGAATGGTAAAAAAATATTAATTCATTAGTCACTACTTATTCGGCCACAACATTATCATAGACGTCTTTTTCATATAAGGAAGATAGTCTGATCTCTTCCCAAGGCTTCTATCATCCATCATCTTGCAAGTTCCAAATATAAACATAAAAGTCATACTTAGAGGGCATATAAATAGCCACCATAGATTTAAGTTGAGACTAATGGCCATCAAATAAAGTCCCCACCAAAATAAAGTTTCTCCTAAATAATTAGGGTGCCTTGAATATTTCCACAAACCTTGCTTCATGGTTAAATTAAAATTGACTGATTTAGACTTAAAATTCCTCATCTGATCATCCGCTATTTTTTCTAAAATTACTGCTAAAAATGTAAAAATACAAGAAAGGTAAAAAAAACTATTTATGGAGTCAGTAGAGCTTGATAAAACAAAATAAACTGGAAATAGAGAAAAATTAACCTGTAAGGTGGGATATAGATGGATTCCAAAGAAATCTATGATGTAAGGCGATTGAGATGATTTTTTTCTTAAATCAACATATCTCCAATCTTCCATTTGTAAACCTTGCCAATGCCTAGCCCAATTATGCGTCAACCTATAAGACCAATAAGATATTGGTAGTAAAACAAATATTATTTTTTCATAGTTTATTACTCCTGACACAGGCCAAAAACTTAGATAAATTACTATAGGTAAAGGCCCAAGAGACCAGAAAGGGTCATATAGACTAGAGTTTTTTAATAAAAAACTAAAAACAAAAATAATACATGTAGCTGCTAGATGAGCAGCCAAAATAATAAACCATTGAGTTAGATTTGATACAAAATAACCTATACATAGGGAGATTAATAAAGTAAAAAGGTAAATAAAAGAACAAATTAATAGATCTTTATTTTTGCTGGTCATAATTATGTCTAAATATTTTTAATTCTTATAAGATCTTTTTTTATTTTTTTTCTATCAACCAATCCATTAACAGGCTCTTGCAACTTTGAAGGAGTTTTTGCTTTGGATGAGATTTGAGATTCTACTTGTCCATATAAAGTATTTCGCTGCCTTGGAGTTCTTCCCATGTCTTGAATTATGTTCTCTAATTTAAAAGGTGATAGTTCTTGTCCATGCTCTGATCCTGCGGCGCTGGTGATAGATTCATTCATTAAAGTTCCACCAAGATCATTTGCACCAGCTTCTAGACATAGCTTTACTCCAGAAGGTCCCATTTTAACCCATGAGGTTTGAATATTTTTTATAAGTCCATGAAATACTAACCTTGAAACTGCATGCATCAAGACTGATTCCCTTAAGGTAGGGCCGTACCTTGATTTGCCATTTTTGTACATTGGAGCTTCCTGAGCAACATATGGTAGTGGTACAAATTCTGTAAAACCGCCCGTCTCTTCTTGAAGCCTTCTTATTTGCATAAGATGATTAGCCCAATGCTCAGGTTTCTCAATATGCCCAAACATAATGGTAGAAGTAGATGCCAAACCTATTTCATGTGCCGTTTTCATAACCTCTATCCATTGAGATGTATTTATTTTATCAGGACAAATAATTTGTCTTATTGAATCGTCTAATATTTCGGCAGCTGTTCCTGGCAAAGTACCTAACCCAATTCGTTTAAGTTCAGTTAGATAGTCTTTTAAACTAAGACCTAAAGAGCTAGCTCCCTGCCAAACCTCCAATGGAGAAAATGCATGGATATGCAAAGAAGGATTATGTTTTTTTATTGAATTGACGATTTCCATATACGTATGACCGTCGTAAGATGGGTGGATTCCACCTTGAAGACATACCTCAGTTGCTCCTCTATCTTCTGCCTCTTGGCATCGTCTTAGAATCTCAGATATTGGAATATCATATGGAGATCCGCGTAAATCTGAATTACCCTGCCCCTTAGAAAAAGCACAAAAAGTACAACCAAAATAACAAATATTTGTGTAGTTAATATTTCTATTTACAACATAAGTGACTTCATTACCTATCTGGTCTTTTCGAAGTTCATTTGCTGCTTCAATAACATAATTAAAATCAGAACCTCTGGCATTAAATAACTCTATTATTTGTTTATTATTTAATGACTTTCCTGATTCAACTACTTTTAAATGTTCGTTAAATGTTTTGGATTTATGCAGAGGAATTACACTATCTTTTTTTATTGGAATTTTTCCTTTACCAGTTATCCAATTATCTTCTCTTGATAGACCTGTAGCATCTGATAAAAAAAGAATTTTTGCATGAAGTGCCTTATGACTCCAGTGATTTAAATCATCAAGATATTTAGGATAAATAGTTAAACGGGGAACTAAAATCTTATTAGAAGCTAAAGTTTCTTTAGCAAGCTCCTCAAGATGAGGCCAAGGTAACTCTGGATTAACATAATCTGGCGTTAGTGGTGAAACTCCTCCCCAATCGTTTATACCTGCATTTATTAAAAGATTTAATTTATTTGGGCTTAAATTAGGAGGGGCCTGAATACTCATTCCTTTTCCAAAGATAATTCTAGCAATAGCTATTGTCCATATTAGATCTTCAGTCAATGGCTCTTCAGATGCAGACATCTTTGTATTTTGTTTTGGTTTAAAATTCTGAATTATGACTTCTTGAATATGTCCATATTTATCGTGTATATTCTTGATAGCTATAAGGGACTCTATTCTTTCTAGCCTAGTCTCACCTATACCAATCAGTATCCCGGTTGTGAAAGGAATTTTATGAATACCCGCTAGTTCTATAGTTTGTAATCTAACTCGAGGATCTTTATCAGGAGATCCATAATGTGGACCGCCTTTTTCACAAAGTCTTAATGAAGAGCTTTCTAGCATTAAACCCATAGAGGCTGACACTTCTCTCATAGATATTATTTCTTCTGATGTCATACATCCCGGGTTTAAATGAGGAAGAAGACTTGTTTCTTTAAGAACAGCGGAACTAGCTTCGTGCAGATAGGATAGAGTTGAATCATGACCTAAATCTTTAAGGGCCTTTCGCGCTGCAGAATATCTTAATTCAGGCTTCTCTCCCAAGGTAAATAAAGCTTCTTTACAACCTGCTTTTTCCGCTTTTTTTGCAGACTCTACAACCTCCTCAATACTCATAAAAAGACTTTTTACATTTTTGGGAGTCTTAGCAAAAGTGCAATAATGACAAACATCTCTGCAAAGATGAGTTAAGGGAATAAAGACTTTTGGAGAGTAAGTTATAATATTAGAGAAGTTTGAATCTCTCAAAGAAGAAGCATTCAATGATAGCAATTCAGTATCAGTAGCTTTAGCCAGATTCAGGATATCTTGATCTTTGTAGTTTTTTACGTATGCCTCATGTTCCATTTGGGTGATATAATATCTTTAATTACATAATAAATAAAAAAAACTTAAGTTATGAAAAATAAAGGGGAATAAAATGAAATTTGGATATCACGCAGCTATGTGCAACCCAGAATTCTATATACCTCTAGCCAAGGCAGCTGAGTCTGCTGGTTTTGATAATTTTGTTATTCCGGATAGCATATGTTTTCCAGAGACTCCATCGAAATCGACATATCCATATAATGAAACTGGTAAAGGTGATTTTCTAGATGGAGTTCCTTTTTTAGAACCTTTTACTCTTATACCTGTTCTTGCCTCTCACACTTCTTCATTAAGATTTACTACTCAAGTAATGAAATTGCCTATCAGGCAACCCGTCCTAGTAGCAAAACAATTATCATCAGTTGCTGTAATATCAAATAATAGATTTACTTTTGGTGTTGGTCTAAGTCCTTGGATTGAAGACTTTGAAGTAACTCAATCCCAATGGAGCGGAAGAGGTAAAAGAATGGATGAAATGATAGAGATCATAAGAGGTTTATTAAAAGGAGATTATTTTAGCTACGAAGGGGAATTCTATAAACTTCCTTCTATCAAAATATGCCCTGTTCCCTCTTTGAAGATACCTCTTTTAATGGGAGGTCATAGTGAACCGGCTCTAAAAAGAGCTGCAAGATTTCTTGATGGATGGACTAGTGCTGGCTTAGAAATAGATGAAACTGAAAGAATTATTAACCGAATAAATGAGTTAAGATCTGAATATGGAACAAAAGATAAAGAATTTTATAATCTTTCAATGGGGCCTGAATGTTATTCACTTGAAGGAGTATCGAAACTAAATTCTATAGGCGTTAATGAGTGTGCTGTAGGTTTTAGAGATAGTTATGCAGGCGGTAAAGATGATCGAACTTTAGATGGCATGCTTGCTGAAATAGATTTTTATTCCAGAACAGTAATCAAACAATACTAACTATTTAAATAACTTTCTAAATTTAAATATTTTCTTTCGGTTAGGAAATCATCTAAATCTTGACGAACATCAATATCAGCTGATAATTTATTAGCCTTATGGATCTTTATTTTTACTTTTACTTGACCAGCCTCTTCAAGATGATAACTACAACTATCTATTCCATACCTAAATTTAATTGCATTTGGAGGAGTGCAAATCATACAGTTAGTACCTGCTCCAATTGTATCTGGTAATAAAGTTACAGCGGCTACATTATTTATCAATAATTCATTATGCGCATTAATAATTGAAAATATTGATGCTTGATCGACTCCCGGAATATCTCCATGCATTATAAATATAGACTTAGCTCCATTACTCATAGAGTAAGATACTCCTTCTTTAACACCTTGATTTAAACCTGGTTTTTTTTGCAATAAAGATTTACAGCCTAGTTTCTTAGCAAACCTAATAACCTCTTCGTCCTCCGTTACTATCAAATGCTCTGTGAAAGCTTTTGTATTCTGTTGAACTTTAATGACATCCGAGAGCATTTTCCGGACTAAACTTCTTCTCTCATCCAAAGAAAGAATATCATTTAATCTACTTTTAGGTCTTTTGAATGATTTAATGGGAACTAGAGACCAAATAGTCATTTTAATTTAATAAATTTAAACAAGCTTCAGCTAAAGTTATTTTAGTTTTTGTGTCAGTCATTAATATTTCATCAAATTCTATTTGAATATTTTCTCTGCCAGAAAAAGACAACTTGTCTTCATGATCTACCAATAGTATGTCAATCATATCTTTATAATGTTCTAAAATTGTATCTATACTAACTTGCAAATCCAATTCTTCCATAATTTTAACTGTAGGGCCTTTAATAGCACGATTCTTGATAATTGGAGAAACAGCTATTGCTGGGCATTTTCTATTAATCAAAAAATCTCTTATATCTTTGACTGACAAGATTGGATCAATACTTAAATAAGGATTTGAAGGACAAATAATAATTCCAGAAAAATAATTTTCTTGCATTTTTTGTAATAAAGAGTCAGGAACTTTGGCATTTATACTATTTCTGAAGTTAATCTCTTTTATTGCGGGATGGCATTTATGTTTAACGAAATATTCTTGGAATGATAATGTGCCTATGTCTGTTTCTAATATAGTACTGACAGGAATCTCAGACATAGGAAAAATAGAATAATGTACATTAAAATCAACTGCAATTTTAGTGATAACTTCTGAAAAAAGACCTCCTTCTTTTATTAAGAAACTTCTTTTTATATGAGTCATAAGGTCTTTATCTCCTAATTGGAACCAGGTATCTTCTTTAATGCGATCTAATATTCTCATGAATTCCCAAGTTTCATCTTTTATGCCCCAGCCTCTTGTATGGTCATTTATGTTTGTTAATGTATAAATCAAAGTATCAATATCTGGGCTAATATTTAGATCAAAATGAATAAAATCATCTCCAGTATTAACAATAAAGATTAATTCATCAGATGAAAGTTTTTTTGATAAACCAAAGGCTAATTTAGCTCCACCAATTCCGCCGCATAATGCTAAGTATTTTTTTTTCAACTTATCTAAATAAATCCTGGTCTGCCAATCTAAGTAATTCTTTTGCTGATTGTTCTACTGTTGGAAGCATTAAACCCTTAATCAGAACAACAGGAAGCCCCTCATCTGCTTGCCCCATAAGAATTGAAGCTGAAGAAGCTAATTCATCGCCTAATCCTATTTGGGTAACTTCTAGCAATCTACCATATAAATCCTTTTTTCCTCTCAAATCTGATAAAGTTAAAACTCCACTAGATCCAATAGCAATACCAGTTGTTCCATTCCTCCAGGCTCTTCCTGCGCTATCATTAATGATTACTCCCAACTTTACATGTAACTTCTTTTCTAATGATAGCCTTATATCCTCAGCGCTTTTATCAGGATCTTTGGGTAATAATAGTACCTTTGGGTTATTATCCAATGAATCTATATTTGATCTATCAATTCCTGCATTAGCATGAACAAAACCTAATTTATTTTCAACTACTATAACTCCTTCTCTTGTTCTAACTACTCTTTCAGATTCTTGGAGAATCACTTGAACTAATCTTGGATCTTTCTTTGTCTCCTTTGATAATGCAATAGCTTCTATTGATGGCTTGACTTCATTTAAGTAAACATATCTATTTTCTGATTTTGAAACAACTTTTTGTGCAATCACAAATATGTCTCCATCTTGGATATCTAAACTAAGTTTGACAATGGAGTCATAGATAATCTGAGGAAGATCATCTCCTGGTTCTATAAGAGGAATTGATTCTAATGATTTTAAGATTAAATCATTCATAATTACATTTCTTCTATTCCAGTTATCTTTACACCCGAGTGTTTTATTTTGTGATGCCTATTAATACTTATAAGAACAGACGTTAAAGCTTCTGAAGCAGATGAATTAGCTAACTGCCCAGCATGCCAACCCTTCATTCCCATTTTTTTTATTAAATCTATAACTTTCTGACGTGCTTCTTTATTATTTCCGCAAACTAGAACATCACAATCTATCGATTGATCATTTTTTAGAAGTTCTGCTGATATATTCTGGAAAGCAGAGACGACCTTTACCTTCTTTCCTAAGATTAATTGTGCAGATACAGCTGCTGATTGATATTTTGGTAATTGCACTGTTCCAACTTTTGGTGGCATTAGAGGAACAGTTGCATCGATAAAAATTTTGTCTTGCACCTCATTAAAACAACTATTAATTGTAGATTCATGGTGAGCGAAAGGAACAGTCAAAATTGAGATATCACCTTTCTTTGCAGCATCTTTATTCAGTAAACCTTCGCAAGAAGGACTTAATAATTTTGCAGAAGCCTGAGCTGCTTCTAACTTTCTTGATCCTATAATAACTTTATAATTTGCTCTTATAAGTCTTTTTGCAATACCAGTTCCTAAATCTCCTGTACCACCTAATATTGAAATAGTTTTATTACTTTCCATAGTTAACCTTTTTTACTGTTATATTGGTTTGCGTATAATGAATAGGTGTATCATTTATGTCAAAAACATTTGGTAAAAAAACTAGACTATTGTGAACTTTAAAAAAGAATTTTCGAATAAAATAGTCCTTATTACTGGTGGAACTAAGGGCATAGGAAAAGGTATAGCTGAAAGTTTTCTAAAAGAAAAAGCGAATGTAATAGTTTGCGGAAGAAATAAACCTAATAGTCTCCCTAGAGTATCTGGATTGAAAGCAGAATTTATTAAATGTAATGTTAAAGATCCTGATCAAATAAAAAAAATGTTTTCAACTATTCTAAAGAAAAAAAAGTCTATAGATATTTTAGTCAATAATGCCGGAGGGGGGCCGCCCATAGAAGCAAGTAATGCCCCTCCTAAACTCACTAAAGCTATAATAGATTTAAATCTTTTAGCGCCTATATATGTAAGTCAGGCGACAAATAAAATAATGCAGAAGCAAACTTATGGAGGGTCAATTATAAATATTTCAAGCGTAAGTGTAATTAGACCTTCTCCTGGAGCAGCAACATATGGAGGCGCTAAAGCTGGTTTAGCTAATTTAACAGAATCTTTAGCTATAGAATGGGCGCCCAAAGTTAGAGTAAATAGTATACTTTCAGGACTAGTTGAAACAGAAGAATCCATTATGCATTATGGTGACAAAGAATCTATAAACCGGATATCAAATACTATTCCTTTAGGAAGAATGGGAAAACCAAGTGATATTGGCAATAGTTGCTTATTCTTAAGTTCATCTTTAGCTCAATATATTAGCGGAGCTTCATTACTGGTACATGGAGGAGGAGAAAAGCCATCCTATCACGACGCCAAAGAATAAATTTAAAGTCTTTACTTTCTTCTTTTCATCACTAATATAAAAATAAAAGTAATATATTATGAAAAATCTAGTCATCTCAGCCTTAATCTTTTTTTCCTTAAATGCATATGCTGCTCACCATGAAGAATCTGATCTAGGGTCTAATAACTATCAACTTATTTCTACATACGAAATAGCTTATGGACAGAATCCTCAAGTTCTTTCTAAATGGTTACAAACTTACCAAAAAAATCAAGAATCATTTGGTTATAATAATTGCGGAGTCTATCAACATGAATTTGGAGCACCTAGGTCATTTTATACCTATTGCAATTTTGATGATTTTGGACAATTTGCTGAAATAATGAAAAAATCAAATGCTGCACCAAATACTTCAAGTAGACAAAATTTTGCTTCTCATAGTGATAATTTTGTCTCTGTAATAGAAAGAAACCTGACAGAAGCACCTAATTACCTTCTTTATTCTAAATTTATTTTTGGCCCTTACCTTACAGCTACTGAAAGAGGAGACAGAGCTAAAAAATTATTTAATCTATTTCAGTCGTCATTTAAAGCTTGCAATCTAGCACAACACAAGTTCGGTCCTGAAATTGCTTTTTATATAAGTTGCGGATTTAGTGACTATTCTGATTTTGCAAAAAAACAAAAAATACAATCAGAACTCAATAAAAAAGAATATTCAGATATCAATCTCGACATAAAAGATCATTCAGATAATATTTTAGTTCTAATCATGGATTAATCTAATTTATAACCTTTCTCAATCATACTTTCTTTTATTTTAAAGAAATTATTTTCGTAATTCTTTGAAAACCCAACAGAAGAAGTATTGATAGGTTGCCTAGCTTGATAAGAACTAGCTGTTAAAATATTTCGACTACTATTGTGAGGAGATAAATACTTATTGTCCCATCTTAAATTACAAAATTTTATCAAATTATAAATTTCTGTTTCAGGGCTTTTTACTAATGAATCATATTCCAGATGATATATTTTAGATGGAAACTGCCTTTCCCAATATTCCATAACTTTTTTATAGAAGTCATAATATCTCTCAATTTCATCTAAGCTAAATGTCCATTCAAGTTCATTACTAAAATATGTGGTGAAAAGAGAAAAAATATTATCTAAGGGATTTCGATAAGTATGTAATATTCTTGCCTCAGGAAAAGAATTTAAAATAATTCCACAAAACTTAAAATTAAATAACATTTTATCGGTAAAACTTCTGGTACCACCAACTAGATCTATATATTTCTTTCTTAATGCACCTGCTTTGTTATTTGTTTTTAGTAATACAGTCGAATAAATAGCCTCATTCAAATGATCTACCTCACCTAAACTAGAGATATCACCATTCATTGATAAAATCGATTCAACTAATGTTGAACCTGAGCGTGGAAGCCCTATTATAAATATAGGAAGAAGTTCTTTATTACTTGTTACTTTTTTAAAAGACTCAAATTGTTGATGAAGAAATATGATCTCTTCAAATTCTTTATCGTAATTAGTAGGTTTCCGAGATAATAGATTGTATTTTCTTTTATTTGCTTTCTTATAAAAAGTAAATGATTTATCAAAAATTTCTAAGTCTTTGTACGCTTTACCTAAGGCAAATTCTATATTAACTAGATCTTCTTCTTCTTTTAATGATTTATAGGCCTTTTCTGCTGAGAGTAAATACTCAGATTTATTATTAACCTTAAATAAGGTAAATAAATTTCTATAAGCTACAGTGTTATTTTTATTTAATCTGATAGCATCCTTATAGAGGGAAGTTGCCTCATCAATCTTACCTTGATATCGGAGAACATTTGCAAGATCATTACAAGCTTCAGAATATCCATCACTATATTTAATAGCTAAACGATATGAATCTGCAGCATCATTAAATTGTTCTAATTCTTTATATACCAATCCTAAGTTTCTATGAGCAACGGAATAGTTAAATTTATTTTGAATTGCCTTTTTAAATGCTTGAATAGATTTATATAACTGCTTATCTTTTTTATAAGATAAACCTAAAGTATTTAAAGCCTCAGGAAAATCTGAACGAATTTCAAGGCTTCTTTTTAAATATAATATTGAATTTTTATAGTCGCCTAAAACAAGATAAACCTCACCTAGAATTCCAAGTACTACAGAAAGATCAAACCTTTTAAGTTCTTTTTTAAGAAGATTAAGTAACTTTTTTTTTGAGTTTTCTAAGTCACCTGACTTTAAGTCCACAATTGCTGACTTAATAGACTCATCCATATTTCTGAAATATATAATCTAAATATTAGAGACCCTAACTACCACACCCCCATCGCAGGTAATTACATCACCTACGGTATAAGCACCGGCTCTTGAACTTAAGAATATTGCTAAACCAGCTATATCCTCCATTGTGCCTACTCTCTTCCTGGGATTAGAATCTGAAACAAATGACCAGTCAATATCCGTATCTCCACCACCCCCTACGCCTGTACTTAACATCCATGTAGGGAACGGACCCGGTGCTATAGCATTAACAATAATATTATCTTTAACTAGCCTGGATGCCATCTCTTTTGTTAAATGATGCAGAGCTGCCTTAGAAGGCCCATAAGCATGAGCATCAAAGGAATGACCTCTAATCCCATCTATTGAGCCAATATTTATAACTCTTGAAGGGTCTTGATGACTTGCATTCACCTTTAATAAATTAAGAAGTTGCTGTGTTAAAAAGAAAACACCTTTGACATTTGTATCCATAACTTTATCCCAACCCTTAGAGGAATATTCCTCTAGTGGTTCTCCCCAAGAAGCTCCGGCATTATTAACAAGAATATCAAGCCCTTCTTCTTTTAAAGAGAGTTCTTTTGCTAAAAATTTTATGCCTTCATCGGTAGATAAATCAGCTGGTATAGAAATACAGTCACTTCCATATTCTTTCATTAGTCTTTTTGCAGTGGCATTACAAATATCAGATTTTCTTGAGCTAATATAAACCTTTACTCCATTAGCTAAGAAACCAGCTGCTATCATTTCTCCAATGCCTCTTGAACCGCCTGTAACTAAAGCTATCTTTCCTTTAACGGAGAATAAATCTTTCATTTTACTCTTCATCAGGAGCCAACATAACTTTGCAATGATTATTAGGTTTTCTCAAATCTTCGAAAGCATCAGGAAAGTCAGAATAACCTACTGTTCCGGTACACATATTAGAAACATCGAGCCTATCAGAAGCAATTAGACCAGAGATAAATTCAAAATCTTCTTTATGATAGGATAAGACAAACTTAACTGTCATTTCTTTTGCCATAGCCGTAGCAGGTATAAAGTGATCCTCACGAGTACAAAACCCAACTACTATTAGTTCAGTTCCGTAAATAGCAATATTTGTTGCTTCAGAGATCATGCCAGGTATACCAACACATTCAAATATAATATCGGGGAAGGAGCCATCGCAGATTTTAGAAAACTCTTCTCCTACATCTGGTGTTAGAGTTGGATTAATAGTTGCAGTTGCACCATAATCATATGAAGCCTTATTGCGAATATCTTCAGGCTCACTAACAATAATATTAAAAGCGCCCATAAAACGTGCCCAGTAAGTTACAGACAGTCCAACAGGACCTGCTCCGATTATTAATATATTTTTACCTTGTAACGAAGAAGCCATCTTAACAGCATGAAGACCTACAGCCATAGGCTCTATAAGAGCTCCTTCAATCCAATCAACACTATCTGGAAGAATAATAGAATTATGGGTATCCAAGCAAACATAGTCTGCAAAACCTCCTGGATGCATCATGCCTATAACTTCATTTTTTTTACATTGCCAAGGCCTACCTAACTGGCATGAAGCACAATTTCCACAACTATAGAAAGGAAGTCCTGTTACTTTCTTACCTGTTTTCCAATCTTTATCTACAGACTTACCTGTAGCTATAATTTCTCCTACATATTCATGGCCAGGTATTGTTCCAGATGGAAGAGCTGTTGCATGTGATTCAGTCCCGTGAAGATCTGTTCCACAAATTCCACATCTCTTTACCGCAATAACCACCTGTTTATCTCCAGGCGTGGGATCATCTACATTTTCTATGCTTAAAGGTTTTCCTGCCTCCTTAAAAACTGCAGCTTTCATATTTCCTCCAAGAAAGTAAGATACAAAAACCTAAATATAACATAGCAAATCTAAGGTTATACTGATTTATGTTGCATGCCCGCATAACTTAATAACGAAATTACTATGTAATTTATCTCCTAAAGTATTAGGACTAGGATTTTCTTTCCTGTTTCTTTTTAGAATTTTCTTTATCTAAATTATATGGTTTAGAAATCATCTTTTCTATTTTGAGTAGAGAGTTATTTATAAAATTTTCTGCAAGTAATGATTTCTTCATGACATTATCAGCGATCTTTTTTGCTTTTTTAGAATACTTATCTTTTTCGTTAGTCATCTTAAAATTAATATGGTTTATTACCTTTTATAGTAACTCTTTCTACAGCTCTGTTTTGAGGAAAATAATCCTGAACTGCATAATGTTGGCAAGCTCTATTATCCCAAAAGGCAATAGAATTTTTTTTCCATTTAAACCTGCACTGGTACTCCGGAATAGAAGACCTAGAGTAAAGATATTTTAACATCTCTTCTGATTCCTGTTTATTCCAACCTTTTATTTCTTGCGTAAAGGCTACATTCACATAAATAGTTTTTTGACCTGTACCCGGATGTGTTCTTATTACCGGATGTTCAGGTTTAGGATACATCATATTAAAAGATTCTATTTCATCTTTAGTCTTCCCTTCTTTTATCATCCTGTATCGGAAAGTTGTAAAGTCATGTATGGCAACTGCTCCAACTAACTTTTCTTTAACCTGATCAGGAAGATCATTATATGCTGCACCCATATCTGCAAATAAAGTGTCTCCACCATTTTTTGGACATTTCAACATTCTAAGTATAGAACCTAAAGAAGGTTCCTTTCTCCAGGTTACATCAGAATGCCAAACATTCTCTTTTCCTTTATTTCTTTTATCTCGAACTATACTTAAAACTTCTGGGTAATCAGGATTATTAGCTCCAAAAGGATGGACTTCTAGATCCCCAAAGTAGTTAGCAAATCTTATATGATCTTTTGTATTTATTACCTGTTTCCTAAAGAAAATTACTTTATATATCAGGAGGGCCTCATAGATTAATTGTATTATTTCTTTGCTAAGATTTTTAGTTAAATCTATATTTAAGAGTTCCGCTCCTATTGAAGGACTTAACCTTTTTACCTTAAATGGAAGGTTTTGTTTTTCAAATTTACTTGGTTCTAAACTTTCCTGCATAATTTTAACCAAACATTTTCCTAACAAGTTTACTGCCCCAAAATAATTTTATTGCTCCTTGCATATCCTTGACTGTTTTTTCTGAATAAGGATATTCAGAAACAGGACCCTTAGAAAAACGTTCAGTAATAATCGGCATAGGATGACAGTACCCTTTCAAACCTTCAACTCCATTAACTAAACCAAAACCACTATTCTTTATTCCTCCAAAAGGAACTTCATTAACTCCATAGCTCATAGCCATATCATTTATACTAACTGCTCCAGTATTTAACTTGTTAGCAAGCCTTATTCCCTTTTCCCTACTTTCGGTCCAAATATTTCCATTAAGTCCATAACTGGAATCATTAGCAAGCATTAAAGCTTCTTCTTCATCTACTACCTTTTGAACGCAAGCAATAGGTCCAAAGGTCTCCTCATTCATAATCTTCATTGAATGATCTACATTAGAAAGAACGGTGGGTTCAAAATAAAGACCTGGAAGAGAAGTATTTCTTTTTCCTCCCGTGTGAAGAATAGCTCCGTCATCTATAGCAAGTTGGACATGCTCTTCAATAATCATTAGCTGCTTGTCCCATACTATCGAGCCTACATCAGCATTTTCTTTTCCATTTTGAATGAGAAGAGAAGCTTTATGAGAAAGTTTTTTAATAAATTCATCATAGTTCCCTTCTGTCACATATATTCTTTCTGTACCACAACAATACTGCCCCGCATTCATACATGAACCAATTAAGGCGCCTGAAGCTGCCTTGTCTATATCGGCATCATCGCAAACAATCATTGCGTCATTCCCACCTAATTCAAGTGTAAAAGGAACTAATTTTTCACTACAACTCATTGCTACTTTTTTTCCTGTAGCAACACTTCCAGTAAAAGAAATTTTATCTACAGAACTTTCCACTAGATCCTCTCCTGTTTGACCATCTCCAACTAGAACTTGAACTAAATTATCTGGTAAGCCTGATTGTAAAAATAATTTCTCAACTAATTTAGATGAAAAAGGTGTTACCTCCGAAGGTTTTATAATAACAGCATTGCCTGCTAACAATGCTTGGACAGCTGGATTTAGAGCAAGAATAAAAGGGCCATTCCAAGGAGTAATAATACCTATTACTCCAAGAGGTTTATGAAGGACCATGGCTTTTTTTAAAAGATTCATAACGCCATGAAGTTTTATCCTTTTAGGTTTTAAAAGTTTCTCTGCTCTTTTAGCATAAAATGATAAAGAATCCACTGCAGCATAAACTTCCATTGATAATGCTTCAGTTTTCGGTTTTCCTGTCTCTTTCATTACAACTTCCATAATTTCATCTTGATTCTTAATAATCTCATCAATCATGGAATGCATGTATGCGGCTCTTTCTTTATAAGACAAAATAGACCATTTCTTTTGAGCTAACCTTCCCTTGTCTACAGCCTCAACAATCTCTTTTTTAGTTGTCGCTATAAAGGACCCAGCTGAACTAAGGTCTACTGGACTCTTAAGAATATATTCTCGTCTGCCGTCTTCTAAAATATGTCTTGTTAAAATGGACATCTAAACTCTAACCATGTTTCTCTAATTCTTGAGTCATGTACTGAGTGACATGATTGTTTATATAATAATCACTATCTTCAGGCATCACTCCATTAATTATCATTTTTTTACTTGTCATTATCATAACAATTGAAAATTTTTGGAGGGCAAGAATTCTATAATAAAAATAGTTAGTTGGATCATAACCTGTTTTTTTTACCCACACCTCGATAGTCTCTTCTGCTTCTGGAAAACCTTCTAATCTCGGCACCGACAAGCCTAAGCTATTTGCATCATCAACAGCAATTCCCCAAGATAAGTCCATAACTGGATCTCCTAAAATAGCCATTTCCCAATCTAGTAAGGCTGAAGCTTTAAAATCTTTATATAAAATATTTCCACAACGACAGTCACCCCATACTAAGCTTATAGGATTGATATCCAAAGTTGGTTTATTATCTTCTAGCCAAGCAAATGCATCTTCACATACTTTATGCTCCTCTTCTGGAAGAGCCGATGACATAAAGTTCCGATAATATTGGATCTCTTGATCTAGGGGTCTTTCACCTAATTCAGGCCTATCTAAAGAGCTGAGTTGTAGATCTTCTAAATCAATTAGATGAACCTCTGACATGTAGTGAACCCATTCCCACCATATTCTCTTCTTTTGCTCTATAGAAGCCCTTGCAACCCAACAGTTTGGGTCCATATGAAATGGGGGGCTATCTGGGGGAGCTGTACCCTCTACATATCTCATTAAATAAAAGGGTGAGCCAATTATTGTAGAAGAAGATTCATTCCACACGACTTCCGGGGTTGGCAAACCTAACTTATATAATTCATTCATTATTAGAACCTGCTTATCTAGGTCATATTCTGGAAAAACCTGAAAACCTGTCGGCTTAACTCTTAAAACATAAGAATCTTCATGAGGAATATCTTTTTTTATATAACTAGCTTTTATTATTAAAGTTTCATTAGAAAAACCAGTGTCCTCAGGTCCTCCAGATGAAGTTAACTCAAGAACTTTAGGGCTATCTAAGCGATCCTCAAACCAAGGCGTCAATTTATTGAGGACTTCTTTTACATTAGCAGTTGTAGACTCGGGCATTAATTTAATTAAATGATTTTTTTAGAAGTATAACCTTTGATAAGGTAGTCTGTTAATCAGAAATTAAACTAAATAAATTAGACAATGAAAGCCAATAAACATTTAATAGGATATATTTCGGAATTAAATCAAAATCTATTGCAAACTTCGGCTATTTATATTCAATCTATAAATGGTTGCAACTTTCATTTCAAAGAAGTGGAATTTAATGATGAGATGATATTGAATATAGATTACTTATTAAAATATTTTAAAAAGAATAAAAAGAATCTAATCATCAATGATGAGAAAGAAATTTCAGTAGCTTATGAAGCTAATCAGCTGCGGAGATTATTTCTTATAACACTCCCTTTTTTATCAGATAATAATAAAAAATCTTTTAACTGGGTTAAAGTTAACTCTCTGAAAGAATCTGAATTAGATATTGCCATATCAATAAATTTTCAAGGACAGTTACTTCAGGTCTTAAATTACTAAAGAGGTAAATTTTATGAAGTTTTCGAAGAATATAAAAATAATAGATCTAATGATGGGAATACCAAGTAATTCAGATAGAAATGACTGGTATGAATTTATGAAACCACTTTTGTTAGATAAGGAAAGTAAGGAGTTGTTTTCTTTTCCCGCTGAATATATGTTTAAAGATGTTCCAGTTACTGGAGATCAAAAAGATTTTGTAAAATTTATCATAGATGAGATGGATAAATATGGAATAGATAAATCTTTTATTGGACTTAACGAAGATCAAGAGGAGTTTCAAAGAGCTTTTAAGGACCACTCAGATAGATTCTTCTTTAATTATCCAGCCAATCCTAACAGAGGAATGGAAGAAGTTAGGAATATAAGAAGGCTTCATAAGAAATATGGAATTAAAGGAGTTGATGCTTTCCCATCAGGCCTTTGTCCTCAAGTTCCCATTAATGATAAAAAATGGTATCCAATATATGCAACGTGTGTAGAACTAGACATTCCTTTTTCGTGTTGCGCAGGAGTACCAGGACCAAGACTACCAATGGAGCCTCAAAAAATAGAATTAATAGACGAAGTTTGCTGGTTCTTTCCGGAACTAAAATTTGTAATCAAGCATGGTGGAGAGCCATGGACCGCCCTTGCAGTAAAATTAATGATTAAATATCCTAATCTTTACTATATGACAAGTGCATTTACGCCAAAATATTACCCAAAAGATATAATAGATTATGCTAACAGCAGAGGGTCTGAAAAAATAATGTATGCAGGATATTTTCCTATGGGATTGACCTTGGAGAGGATTTTTTTAGAAATGCCTCAGGTTCCTTTCAAAGAAGAGGTATGGCCTAAATTTTTATCAGAAAATGCTACCAAAGTATTTAACTTAAGTTAAGAAACAATAAGTTCAAAATCAAATTTACTAACACCACAATCTGGGCAACACCAATCATCAGGAATATCTTCGAATAATGTACCTGGAGGAATACCATCTTCAGGTATGCCCTTTTCTACATCATATATATACCCGCAAATGACACATTCCCATCTTGAAGAGGCCATTTATTTGCCAGTAAATTTTGGTGTTCGTTTTTCTGCAAAAGCAGCTAAGCCTTCTTTAGAGTCATCAGATTCAAATACTGGCCAACCTAATTCTAGCTCTTTTTTTAAAGCCTCTTCCTCTGGTATTCCCTCGCCTAGATCCCTTAGGCTTTTCATAATTGCTTTAATTGCCACTGGAGAGTTTTCTACTATTTGTCTAGCCAATTCAAAGGCTTTATCTAATGATTTTCCTTCAGGGACAACGTGACCAATTAAACCATACTCCTTAGCCTCATCTGCGGTTATTCGTCTTCCTGTCAATAACATTTCTGCAGCCAGAGTATATGGAATTTGCCTCCTAATTCTAACAGTTGCTCCACCTAACGGAAATAAACCTCTTTTAGCTTCTGTTAAACCAAAAGTAGCTGTTTCAGCTGCTACTCTTATATCTGTTCCATGCAAGAATTCAGTGCCTCCAGCTAGAGCAAATCCTTCTACAGCAGCTATGATAGGTTTATATGGTCTATTGTGTCTTAGTAGAGCTTGCCAATGAAGATCTGGAACAGTTTCCATTCTTTTAATAATTTCCTTACTGCCTTGATCACCGCTATACATTGCAGTTAAGTCAGCTCCTGCACAGAATACATCTTTTGTTCCAGTAATAATTGCACATCTTAAATTATCATCTTCATCAAGTTCTCGCCAAGCATCATATACATTTATTAACATGTCAGGACTGAGTGCATTTTTCTTTTCAGGCCTATTTAATTGGACTAAGAGAATATGATCTTTTTTTTCTATAATTGCATGTTGATCAGATAATTCCATAAAATATTATATTAATTACAAGTATTTATTAAGGTTTCTTAAACAATAAAGTCATTCTATCGCTTTCACCTATTTCTATATATTTAGCCCTACCTTCTTCCTTTAACCTTAAGACTGGAGGTAAAGTCCAGACCCCTTTCTCATAATTTTTAGTATCTTTAGAGTTAGCATTAATTTCACTAGTTTTAACTAAAATGAAACCTACTTTTTTAGCTTCTTCTATAGCAAGTTCTTGTGTCACATAACCGCTTTTTTTCATCTCATCAACAGAAGTCCCAGGATTAGCTCTATGTGTAACTATACCAAAAATACCGCCCGACTTTAGAGCGTCAAAAGATTGACTAAATATAGAACCCATATTTGGACCTAACCAGCTATGCAGGTTTCTAAATGTCAAAACAGCATCAACTGAGCCTTTTTCAGCCAAAACTTCTCCTAAATTCACAATACTAACTTTATCAAATGCCCCATTGGTAGATAATTTAGTCTCATATCTTTCTCTAGATCTTTTTTGATAAGAACCCTTGCTTGCATCATGTGCAGCTGCTATGAACTTTCCTGAGCCAGCTCCTATATAAGGAGCTAATATCTCTGTATACCAACCCGACCCTGGAGATAGTTCTACAAGAGTCATATCAGAAGAAATTCCAAAAAAAGAAAGAGTCTCATATGGATGTCTGAAGATATCTCTTTCTTGATTAACGCTAGATCTCAAATCACTCTCAATAGCATCTTGCAAAGAATACGAGTAAAGGTTTAAGCAAAAAAAACAGAGAAAGATTGAAAGTCTTTTTACGTTTATATATTTCATATTATCGTCTCGTTATTATTTATTTTATATAATTTTTATAGGTATACTTCTGCAAATTAAGGTTTTTTTGATGACACTATCCACATCGCAAAGAATTGTGCTCCTCCTCCAAAAGCATGTCCCATTGCAATCTTAGCATTTGAAACCTGATACTCTCCAGCCTTTTGTCTAACTTGTTGTGCAGCTTCACCAAAACGAATAAGCCCAGAAGCACCTATAGGATTAGAAGAAAGCACACCTCCTGACATATTTACTGGAAATCTTCCTTCCAAAGCAGTATCTCCATTCTCAGTCATCTTCCAACCTTCTCCTTCGTCAGCAAGTAATAAGTTTTCTAGCCACATTGGTTCATACCAACTAAAAGGAACATAAATTTCAGCACAATCAATTTCTTTCCTTGGATCTAAGATTCCAGCCTGCTTATAAACATCTTGAGCACACATTTTGCCAGCTACAGGATTCACAACATCTCTACCTGCATACATAGTAGGCTCTGATCTTGCTGACGTACCTAAGATCCAGGCAGGAGTTTGATTAGAATCTACGCAATCTTCAGATGAGATGACTAAAGAACAGGAACCGTCTGATGATGGGCAGCTTTCTAAGAAAGTTAGTGGATCCCATAAAATAGGTGATTTTTCTACCATTTCTTCATTTATGCCTTCTATTTTTAAATGTGCATTTGGGTTTTTTAATGCATTTAATCTATCTTTAACAGCAACAAGTCTACCGATATTATCTGGAACATTATGTCTTCGTTTATATTCCCTCATATAGGGAGTAAAGTAGCCACCCGCACCTGCATTAATCAAAGGAGCATAAGGCACAGTAGTAGATAATGCCCACATGGCATTAGATTCTGATTGCTTTTCGTATGTAGAAACTAAAACTCTTTTAAAAAGACCACTTTGTATATACGATGCTGCAACTATACCTGTAGCACCTCCTACACTACCTGCTGTATGGACTCTAATAATAGGTTTGCCGTTAGCAACCAAAGCATCAGATAAATATAATTCTGGCATCATTACTCCTTCAAACATATCTGGCGCCTTTCCAAGTATGACAGCATCTATATCCTTCCAATCTAAATTAGCATCTTTTAAAGCCTTATCAGCTGACTCCCTTACTAATCCGGCCATAGATACGTCATCTCTTTTTGATTTATGGTGAGTCTGACCAACTCCCACTACAGCTGCTAAAGCAGTCATGAAGTAGCCTCTAAAAGAACCAACATATTCTGCTGCAAACAAGGCCCTGAAGTTGCATGTGCAAGACCACAATTTAGTGAGGACGACTGAAGTTGTTGAAAAATAGACCCTACCCTATCGAGTCCTGCTGTCATAATTATATTACCTGCTAATGGTCCACCTGACTGATTTATTAAAACATCATCAGATAAATTTAATTCTTTTTTTAATAATAAATGTTGATGTGAAAAAGGTGCATGTAATTCAGCTACCTGTATGAGTTTTTTATCAAGATTTAATGCTTTTGCAGATATTTGGATAGAAGGAGATTTTGTAAGATCTCTCATTCCAATTTGTCCCGTTTCTATTCTGTGATCAAAACCAGTTATAAAAACTGGTCTTTTATGAAGCTCCTTTGCTTTCTTTTCTGAAGCAATAACCATAACCGAAGCTCCGTCAGTGATAGGTGGGCAGTCATGTTTTCTGAGTGGTGATACAAAATATGGTTCATTAAGTAGATCCTTAATTGAAATATTACCAGATAACTGTGCATTGGGATTATTTAAAGCATAACTTCTACTTTCTTTTACTACATGAGCCATCTCTGTTTCTGAAATAATATCTTCTTCTAGGAGTAATCTAGCTTGTAAAGCAGCAAGACTTACACTGTCAGGCCATAAAGGAGCCATGTAATAGGGATCTAACTGTAAACTTAATATCTCCCTAACTTGCCCTGGTGAGGATTTACCAAAACCATAAATTAAAGCTACTTCAGCCTGACCTGATTGTATTTTTAACCAGGATTCATAAAGAGCCCAAGCTGCATCCATTTCAACATGAGATTCTTTAATAGGAGGAACTGCACTTACTGCATTTAAGCCATCCACAAATGCAAACGACACTCCTTGTAAATAGTCACAACTTCCAGAACAAGTAAAATCAATATCAGATTGAGTAATATTTAATTCAGCAAAAGCCTTATGAATAACGGACATAATGAGTTCAACTTCATTCTGGGCTCCTGTATCTCTCATCATAGGAGTCTGTTCGTAACCTATAATTCCAACTTTATGCATTTTTAAATTTATCCCAAAGATTATCTATATCTCGATCTGGTTCTCCTGTTGGTTCAAAATAAATTATATTTTCCAGGCTAGGTTTCCACTCATTTTTAGGTCTCCATAAAGCTTTTACTCTCATACCTATCGTTACTTGATCATGAGGGATTCCGCTTATAAGATGCATAAAAGACAAGTCTGCTCCATCCAAGACAATATTAGCGGAAACAAATGGAGGATCTACAGCACCACCTGGAATCGGAATATAATTAATTGTAAAAGATTCCACCGTACCTGTATGAGCTACTTCAACCTCTTCTTCTGTAGCCACTCCGTCTCTAGGACAAGAGCCTCTTGGCGGAACATAAACCCCTTTACATATGGGGCAACGTTGTCCAACTATTTTACCTTCTAACATTTTTTGTAAGAATAATGTCGTAGCAGCTCCAGCTGTATAGCTATAATTAAAATGAATAGGTGCTTCAAATCCAATTATTTTATTGTCTTCACTCATCTAATTATATTTTTTCAAAATAACAAATATCCTTGATAGATCCCTTTGGAGGAAGTGCCCAGCAAGCCTTAACTCTCATTCCTATTTTCATCTCATCTTCTGAAGAGATTTTAATAGCATGTAAAAAATTAGTGTCAGCGCCGTCTAATAAGATTAATGCCCAGGCAAACGATTCCTGTATTGGGTGCTTATCTAGAGGGGAATGAACCCAAGACCAAGATTTTACTGTTCCTATGTTACCTAACTCAACGAATTCAGATAGTTCTTCTCCTGTATCAGGATCAAATTCTACTGGAGGCATTAGCACTTTACCCTTGCTATTTTTGATGCCCATAATCTGGCAAGATTGAAGACATGTAAGGAAATGCCCAACTATTGGGCCTGTAGACCTAGTATAAGTAAATCCTAAGTCAAAATTAGCTCTTAAAATATTTTTTTCATTCATAGAATTTAGGTAAAATTAAGAATCAAGTTATCATTCTAAAAAATATATTGTAAGGAAAATAAAATGAATAAACCACTCGTTGTTATTACTGGAGCAGGATCAGGCATTGGAAGAGCTTGTGCAATCAAATTCCAAGAAAATGGATACCAAGTTGCCTGCCTAGATATTGACCTTCAGGAAGCTAAAAATACCCTTAAATTAATTAATAGTGATGGCAGAGCATACCAAGTTGACGTAAGTGATTATAAGATAGTAGAGAAAATATCCCAGAATTTAATTTCTAATCTCTGCTCTCCCTGCGCACTAATAAACTGCGCAGGAATTAGCCCTAACCCTATGCCAACTCATTTATATGACATCGAAGAATGGAAAAGAGTAATTGATATAAATTTAAATGGATCTTTCTATATGATGAAATATCTGATACCTGCTCTTCTTGAAAATAGCAATAGTTCTATTGTCAATATTTCTTCAGTCTTAGGAGTCGTTGCAAATGCTACAACCTCTGGTTATGCAGCAAGTAAACATGCGATAGTTGGTCTTACTAAAGCGACAGCATTAGATTATGCCCAACAGGGTTTAAGAGTTAATTGCGTAGGTCCAGGTGTTATTGAGACTAATATGACTAAAGAAATATTGGCAGATCCTAAGACTAAGGAAATGCTGTCTTCACAAACTCCCATTGGTAGGGTAGCAAAACCTCGCGAAGTAGCTAATCTTATTTATTATCTTAGCTCTGAAGATGCTGAATTCATCACAGGTAGTTTTTTTCCAATAGATGGGGGTTACACAACTGCTTAAATTGCGGTCCTCAACAATGTCGATATAACTCTTTCTAATTGATCTAAAGTTCCGCATTGCATAACCTTAGTGCAATGAGCAGAATAAGAAGTCATTACTGAATCGCCCGTATCCCACCTATATTCTCCTTCTGGATTAAGCCAATAAACTTGCTTAGATCTTTCATATATTAATTTTAGTAAATTTGATTTATCAGGTCCAAAATTATTTCGAGCATCTCCTAAAATAACAATAGTAGTTTTTCTATCAATATCCTCTAAACATAAACTTACAAAATCAGATAAAGCTTGACCATAATCTGTAGAACCACCCCCATGTCTAGATAAAGCATGCTCTATTGCTGGCTCTAACTGCTGTTTTTTAAAGTCTTCAGTTACTTCACCGAGTTCAGATGAAAAAACAAAAGCTCGTATCTTAGATACAACCTCCGTAAGACTAAAAAGGAACATAAGCATAAACCTTGCATATGCCCCTACAGAACCACTGACATCACAAATGACATAGATTTTTGGACGGTCTACTTTTTTATATTTCCAATTAAGTCCAAATAAAATTCCTTGATTTGACCAATTCTCTCTCAATGTTTTCCTGATATCTAGCTTACCCTTTCTATGATTCTTCTTTCGCCTAGAATGAAGATTTGCTAACTTTTTTGCCATCTTTCTAACTAATGAGTGAACTTCATGCATGTAAGATTTATCTATTTGACCCATATTGAGAGATTTAAATATCTTTTCTCTTAAATGCTCTCCAGAAACATCGCCATGTAATAAAAATTGTTTTTCTACATAATCTGAAACTTTTTCTCTCAAGTTAGAAAGATTTAAACGAAGTTCTTTTTCTAAAGCTGAAGGCTGTCCATCTTGCCCTACACCCGACATTAACCTGACTTCATCTTCTAAAACAGAAACACCCATATTTTCAAGTATTCTTCTAGTAAAAACAGCTCTTTGAGTAAAATATTTAATTTCTGAAATATTAGCATCTTCAGCTGCTTCTGCTATAGCTAACATTGTTTCAGCCTGATCAGATTTTAATAAGAGATTGCCTAAATCTGAATTAACTTCTATTGATTGATTATTTTTTATTTCTGGTAATTCTGATTTAGAATTATCAAGAATCATTTCTGAATTAAAAAAATCTTCAAAACATTTATAGAAATCATCTTTTTCTTGAGGAGTTTTTGAAAGAGTTAGAGATAAAGACCTTTTTAAAAGCTCTTTATCCTCTAGACCAATATTATTTATAACTTCAATAGCATCTATTGTCTCAGCTGGAGATGCCTGTATGTTAGAATTTCTTAAAACCTTAATAAAGTCTGTTAAAACTCTATCCATAAAATTATCGAGCGGTAGACTCTTTAATAAGTCTTGGTATTTCTTTCTGGGAAACCTCTATATCTTGCTGATATTTCAGCAGAACATTTAATGTCTCTCGAGCTAAATCTTCATTTAACTCTTCAGCACTTAATAAAATAAGAGTTCTTGCCCAATCTATTGTCTCACTAATAGCAGGAACTTTTTTTAAATCTAGATCTCTCAAACCTTGCACAAAACTAACTAATTGTTTTTGTATATTTTGATTTAAATCTGGAACTCGAGACTTTACAATTTTTCTTTCTAACTTTGCATCAGGAAATGGAATATATAAATGCAAACATCTTCTTTTTAAAGCATCACCAATTTCTCGACTATTATTACTTGTTAAGAAAACTAAAGGTCGCTGCTCTGCTTTAATAGTTCCCAACTCTGGAATAGAAACTTGAAATTCAGATAATATTTCTAGAAGTAATGCTTCAAATTCTTCGTCTGATTTATCTATCTCATCTATCAATAGAACTGAACCATCTCTATTTGATAGGGATTGTAATAAAGGTCTTGATTCAAGAAAATCTTCTGAAAAGAAAATATCTTCAAAATCCATAAGTTTACTTAATGATTCTTTTAAACCTTTAGCTCCTTTTAATACATCACCCAATTGTTCTTTTAAAATCTGAGTATAAAGAAGTTGTTTTCCGTATCGCCACTCATACAGCGCTTTAGATTCATCAAGCCCTTCATAACATTGAAGTCTATATAATTCTTTATTAAAAAAAAGAGACGCTGTATTAGCTAATTCCGTCTTTCCAACTCCAGGAGGGCCTTCTATTAAAATAGGTTTATCTAAAGCTTTTGCTAGATAAACTGCTGTTGCTATTTGGTCGTTACAAATATATTTAAGTTTTTGAAAGCCTTTTTTAATCTCTGAAATTTCTTCAGAAGGTCCCTTTATCATTATTTATCTCCAAGTAATTTTCTTAGTTCTTTTGCAAAAATAGTAGGCTCATCCAGGAAAAGATGATGCATAGCACCAGGTATACCAACTTGCCTAGACTTAGGTATTTGACCAACATAAGTCATATATTCTAATATCCCAGCACTTAAAATTTGGCTCATTAAACCATAAACTATGTAAATTGGGCATTTTAGGTTCATAAAAATATCAGTTAAATCTTCTGCCTCATAAGTACTCATAATCTTGCCATCAGATTTTAAAACCCAACCTCCATGCTCTTCTTTATAAGAATGTTCAGCAATGTAATTAAGAATAAAATTATGACGAACAGGCTGAGGGGGCAATAGCCGAAATGCTTTTATAGCTGAATCATAATCTTTATAGATAAAATCTGCTCTTATCATGCTTCGTCCACTATTTTTAAAAGCATCTAATTTATCAGGAGGTAAGACAACCATTGAGTCTATTATATAAAGAGAACTAATCAACTCCGGATAAAGACTTGCAGCTTTAACTGATATTGGTCCACTCATGCTATGCGCAACTATTTTTGCCTCTTTCCAGCCCATGTCTTCAATAACGCTCTTAATTTCTAATGCATATATATCTTGAGAGTAATTACTTCTATGGTCACTATCTCCCATACCTGATAAATCCATAGCAACAACAGAATAATCATCTAAAAAACAAGGAGCTATAAAGTCCCACCAGTGCGAATTAGCAGCATATCCATGTATAAATAAAAGGCCAGGCTTGTTTGGATTTCCCCATTTTTGATAAGATATATTTGCACTATCTACTCTCACGCTATGGCGTGAAGACTTAATAGCAACTAAATCATTGAACCAACTAGGAATATCCATTTTATAATTTATTAATTACAGATTTTAAAGTTTCACCTATTTTTAATATTTGCTCCTCTTGGACTATCAGAGCAGGAGAAATAACTAAATAGTCTGCAGAAGATCTAAGAAGAAGTCCCTGATCATAACATTCTTGAAATACTTTCATCGAAGTTGCATTAGCAGGTCCTTTGTTATCATTAAAATGAATTGCTCCCATCAGGCCAATGTTCCTTATGTCTAAAACAGAATCATTAATACCTTTTAGAGAATGAAGAGTATCTTCAAAAAGAGTCTCTAACGATAATGCTCTATTGAATAAATCTTCTTCCTCATATACCTCTAATACAGCTAGAGCCGCTGCAGAAGCAACAGGATGCCCAGAATAGGTATAACCGTGGAATAATTCTATTGAATCGGGAGAGGCACTCATAAATTCTTGATGAATATCATTCCTGAAAGCTACAGCACTCATGGGTATTACTCCACTGGTAAGTCCTTTGGCCATTGTTATTATATCTGGTCTAACTTGAAATCGTTCAGCAGCAAAGGAGTGGCCAAGTCTACCAAAGCCAGTTATTACTTCATCAAATATCAGCAAGATATTGTATTTGTCACAAATATCTCTTATTTTTTTTAAATAACCTTCCGGCGGAACAATTACCCCACCTGAACCAGTAACTGGCTCAATAATAACCGCTGCTACTGTAGACGGATCATGAACTAGTAATTTTTCTTCTAGAATATCAGCTAAATGCCCTCCCCATGAAGGCACTCCTTTAGAAAATGCCATATAGGCTGGATTCCAAGTATGGGGAATAAGATCTACATCTGAGAAAAGAGAGCCAAAAATATCCTTGTTCAAAGGAATGCCTCCAACTGAAGTTCCTCCAAAATTTACTCCATGATAACCCTTTTCTCTACCTATGAATTTAGTCCTATTAGGTTCACCTCTAAGAGCATGATAGCCGAGCACAACCTTCATTGCAGTCTCAACAGCTTCCGATCCTGAATTTCCAAAAAAAATTCTATCTAAGCCTTCTGGTGTTAAAGACGAAACCTTTTCTGCAAGTTCAAAAATCTTTGGATGAGCCATATTAAAGATAGTGGAATAATCTAACTTTCCAACTTGTTCTCGAATAGCTGAAACAACCGTAGGATGGCAATGACCTACATTGCAACACCAAAGCCCAGCTACACCATCTAAAATATTTCTGTCATCATGAGAGGTATAATACATACCAGATGACTCGACAAGTAATCTAGGATTTTCCTTAAATAACTGGTTGGCGGTAAAAGGCATCCAGTAATTATCTAGGTTAAGAGAATTTTTCATTTTATTAGGTCTAGTTTAAAACAATAAAAAAGTTAGAACTAATTATTCTATAATAAAATATAATGAATCTTTTAAAGAAACTTCCAAAGATACCCCAACAAGAGAGAAGTAAAAAAAAACGGGCTTTGATCTTAGAGACATCTAAAAGAATCATAAAAGATCTTGGTCCAGATGCGTTAACTTTAAAAAATGTTGCAGAACGAGCAAACTTAAAAAGACCTTCTTTATATAAACTATTTCCTAGTGTTGAATCTATAATATTTTCCCTAAGCGAACTCTACATTAAAGAACTTCTTAATTTAATTAAAAGTAACTTTAACCAAGTTAAATCCCAAGAACTAGAATACTATCTTAAAATTTTCATAGATGTATCATCTATCTTTCTCAATAAACAACGCTACCTATCTTTTCTATTTATTAATCTAAATATGAATTTCCATTCAATTGAGCGGTCATTAAATCATCAAGAACATTTAGCAATTTCCTTTTCCACATTATTAAACGAACAAAATATTAAATTTGATGGGGAAAAAATAATGATTGCTGTGCAAATAATTTTTGCTGTTCTAGGTCATGGTTTAAGGTCTAAAGGTTTGATTGACTCAAGAACGATAAATGATGCTAAAAGATCTGCATTAGCCGTTATTTCAATTTAAAAGATCTTTTAAACTTCCTGAAAATTTAATAGACGGCTCAGAAGAAAAATTAAATTTAGCAAATCTTTGTAATTTAGATACTACTTTACCTGAAGAGACTTCAACGTAATAATCCAGATGAGTATTTAAGGTAAATTTTCCAAACAATAGGTTTTCTTTTGGTGTAGATCTAAAAGTAGAAGTTAACTCTTTATTCTTGCATTCGATTGAGGCTTTAAGACCTATTTCTTGATTAAAAAAACCATATACATCTAACAAGTTGCCTGTCATCTTTCCATTGGCATGATTGCAGCCTAACTTATTGAAATTTAAAATAGGAAGGTCGATGGATATATTAGATAAAGTTAAAGGGTATTTTGTATTATTTATAAATGCTTTATTTATTTTAATTCTTAAAAATGCTTTTTCTAGAAGATAATTTTGAGAATGGTTATAAGCAAATATACCTTTAAAATCATAGTTCTTGTTTTTAGCTATAACACTAAAGCCTAACTTACCTTCAAAAAGAAGTTTAGGATCATAGATAAGCATAATATTTCCTAGATCGGTATCTAAATATTGAACTCCTTGTAACGATCCACTCCACCACTTTCCATTTTCATTTTCTATATGTATATCTTCATACTTCAATTGAAGAAGGCTACTTAAAGATTTCATAGGAATAAAATAACTTGATGTCATCAAGAAAGTAAGAATCAATAAAATTGCATATCTGAGTTTCATCTTACAGTGATAGTACTATCTGCGCCTTTAGTCCAATGTGTTTGCCCCCTGATATGTTACGTCTTAATGAAGCATTAGAAATTGATACCAAGCCCTGACTTTTTAAATCTCTTAGTAAATTTAATAAATCAATAAAATTCACATTTTTAATAGTAATAGATAAACTTCCTTGTTTAATAGGTTGCAATCTGTCTATTAGAACCCCGTTTTTACGAGCTATAGTACCTACTTTAGAAGCAAAATTTTCAGCAGTTAGCTCTCCAGATGTACTAATGGGTGATGACTCCATTACCTTTTTGATTTTTAAAAAAAGAATTCTTTCATCATTTAAATCTTGAATTGACTTCTCTTTCCAAGAATAAACTCCTTGATAGAGACCTCCTAAGACTAATACTAAAGCCATAAATATAGTAAAAACAACTAAAATTTCTTGATTTCGATCTAATTTATTTCTGTAATATTTCATTTCTGTCTAATTAATATCTCGCTGATTACAGAACTTCCTGATCTTCTAGAGGAACCGGTTTCAACTACAAAACCTCGATCAATGAATTCGCGCTTAATTTCCTCTAAATTTTCAAATTCAGGGCTCTCAATTTCTAGTAAAAATAAATTATTTTCTTTATCGAAATTTATTGAGAAAATAGAAGCATCTAAATTATTAGATAATATTTCTGAAGAAATTAAAAAAGTATCCATAAACCTTCCTATTCCTTGTTCTTCGATACCCTTTAACTTCTTCTTAATTTGACGTGTAGTATTGCCAGTAAGAGGTTCATTTGGATAAAGCTCTTGATAAGATTTGATAGACAAATTATTAAAATTGTTAGTTAAAGATTCATTTTTATAAGCTGAGATAGTCATATTTAATATCTGTAAAAGAAAAATACTAAAAACTGAAAGAATAACTATATACCAACTTTTTATTAGCTTATTCCATGAAACCTTTGGTAGAAAATTGCCTGTCAATAAGTTTAATTCAAAAAAGAAGTTATCTACATTTAAGTTAATAAAATCTGCCAGATGCTTAATCTGAAAAACTACATCTCCAAAATCTACTTTAGGATTACCATCATGATATACAGACATCTTAGAAATTCCATACTCAGATAAACCCTCTTGAACAAGAGAAGATATAGTTACTTTATCTGAGCTCCACCTCCATTTATTTCCATAATTAACAAAAGAAGAATCCTTATATGAGACTAGAAAACCTTCATTGGTTTTACTAGATATGAAAGATTCTATTGGTATTATAGATTTGGGATGCAAGTAAATGCCTTGCATCAAAGATAAACATTTCTCAATGACAGCTTTTGCAGTAATTGAAACTAATAAAAAGCCATCTTCATCTCTTGATGTAAAAGTTAAATGGTAATCACTCATATTACCTAAAGTTATATCTTCGATTAAATGAGGTATCATTTTATTTAATTGAGATTTATTAACTGGCGGAACTTTTATTCTCTTAAATCTTGTTCCAGAATTAGAAATAATCAGATGAATTTTAAATTGGTCATATCCCTGAAAGTTTTCTTCTACAAAAGAAACTCTCTTGTACGAATTGTTTCCATCATCTATTAAGAAATCAATGAAATCATGATCATGTGTATCTAAAATGAGAAATAAATTATCCATCGTAGACTCCTATATTCCTTGATAAGATGGAAACAAATCCTGAGTCTTCTAGGCTCATAACGGATTCCATGTAATAAGGATATCCTTGAGCCAGGACCTTAGTTTTTAAAAGATAAAAATATGAATTTACTCTCAATTGCGATCTTACAGATTTTGATACTATAACGTCTTCAAGTTCTGGGTGCGCCCAAAATTCAGCTATATCTAAAAAACCACCTTCTGGACGATCTCTCAAAATATTTTTTGCACTTGTTAAAGAAAAATTTTCTCCAAAAAACATTGCTAATAAGGCCGGTTTATCTTCAGGGATGGCATTAATATTTACGCTCGTATTACCTATTAATGGCAAAGAGCAAAGATAAGGTGATAAATTTTTTACAACTTCCATCGAATAGTTTTTAATGCTGTTTAATTCTAATAATACCGATATAGGTTGATTTCCTGTTCTGTAAGAGGGGTCTTTCCTAATATAATAATCATCTTCAGCACCTAAAGAATCAGAATAAAAAACGTCACTATCTAGCCAATCCACTAAAGGATATATTAAACCTCCTATCTCAAAATCATTAAAACTTAAAACTTTTAATAACCTCTTATAATGATCTACACCACCCTGATTAATAATTGAGTCTCCACTTATTTCGTCTTTTCTAATCAGGCTATTCACATTAAAGCATGCATTTAAATCTTTAAGGCTTCCTTCTATTTGGGCCCCTTCCAGGGTAACTTTAATTACAGGTAAATCATTATCTGCAATAATTTTAGACCTATTTTTTTCTCTTACTCTTTGCTCTAAGAAATTAGAAGCAGTTGATTCAACTCCCACTGCATACCATTGGGCTTGTTGCCTATTTTTCAGATCATTAGAAAATTTAGATAAATTAATAAGATTATTAGAGGAAAAAACACCTACGGAGGTAATAATAGCAACAACCATTAGAACAAGAATCAAAGCAGCGCCTCTTTCCTTGACTGAAATAGTCATAAAGTTGTATTAGATAAAATAAACAACTTTTTTATGGCCCCTATAGATTGAACTCTAAATATAACTTCAACTATCTTAGGAAGTTTATTGTTATCTAAGTCAGTTACATCTGGCCATCGATCGGTCCAAATAGTATCTTTATAAAACCTCACCTCTACTTCTTCAACTTGAGATAATAAAATCTGGCTATAGACAGGGGTATCCTCTGTTCTATCTGCATAAAAATATTCCTTTCTTTGAATGTTACCATCTATCAAAAAATACTCTATCCATCTGACCGCTCCTTTTGTTTTATCTACTGTGAGGGTATTAATACTAAATGATAGGAAAGGTGAATCATCTAATTCACTCTGATTATTACCTTTAAAGGAATAATCAATATAATCTCCTTTATTGTCTCTGGCCCTTCTATTGATGGACTGTATGAGATCTTGGCTAAGTTGCGTATTTGTTAATTCTAATCTATTGATTAATTTAGATCTTTCAGAAACTTCAGCATTATAACTAAGGCTAGTAGAAAGGCCTGAAAATAATAAAACACCTAAAAGACCTAATAATGAGATAGAAACTAAAACCTCTACTAAAGTAAAACCTTTTTCTCCCATTACAAAGTTTTATAGCCTAAAAGGGAGGCAATCTCTTTGCCATCTTGTCTACTAACAGTAATATTAATTTGAGCAGCTCTCCCATCTTCAGAAAAATCAATGTCTCTAATCCACGAAAATTCTCTATCTGCCTGCATAGAAGTACCAGATGCATATACTAATCCGTCCTCTGAAAGCATTGTTTGAATTAAGATATTTTCAGCCACTATCCCTGCTAAATAATCTTCTTCCATAAAACCAGAAAAAATTGCATTGGAAGAAAATATTTTCAATCCAGATATTAAAGCAAAAGATAAGATTCCAAAAGCTACAAGCACTTCAACCAAAGTAAAGCCTTTTTCTAATGGCTTGATCACTTTTACCAATTACCTATATCCGAATTATCGCCTTCGCCACCTATATCCCCATCAGCCCCTAAGGAAAAAAGATCATAATCTCCATTTTCTCCTGGAATATTATATTGATATGGGTTACCCCAAGGATCATCAGGAAGTCTCTTTATATATCTTCTTGAAGAATTATTTGTTTTATCTTGGCTAGATGAAACCAAGAAACTTAAGCCTTGATCTTCAGAGGGGTAGGTATATTTTTCCAATTTATACATTTCTAGGGCGTTCTCTAATATTACTATATCTGCTTTAGCTTTCTCTATACGAGCCCTCTCTTGACTAGGCATAACATTCACAGCAACTAAACTTGTTAAGAGTCCAATAATCATTAGTACAACTAAGATTTCTATTAAACTAAATCCATGTTCAAACTTATTTAAGATCTTATATTTTTTTTTCATAACTTTTTTAACTTATTAAAGAAATATTATTCATTTGCATCATAGGTAAAAGGATGGCTGCCACTATTACTGCAACTATACCTCCCATGATAACTACAACTAAAGGTTCCAAGAAACTCATCATAAGTTTAGTGGACTGTTCAAACTCTTGATCTAGATATGAAGAAGTTTTTACCAACATCTTTTCTAAGTTTCCGCTTCTTTCTCCACTTGCTACCATTTGGATTACTATAGGCGGAACTTCTTTTACTGAAGCAAGAGATGCTGATAAGGACTCACCTTCTCCTACCTTTACTAAATTTTTTATTAATTTTGTCTTCAACTCTGAATTTGTTAATGTTTCTGAAGAAATATTTATTGAATGCAATATTGGTATATTACTAGATCTTAAAATACTCAAGGAACTAGTAAAACGAGTAAGATTAGAATTGATTATAAAAGTTTTAATTAAAGGTAATCTAAGTAGAATTTTATCAAAAAAACTAACAAAGATTTCTTTTCCAAAGTACCTAGTAATAATAACTATAAATATAACAAGAATTACTAAAAGCCAAGGGCCGGTTCCAGTCAAGAAACTAGAAAAAGAAATTAATCCTTGGGTTAAAACAGGTAAAGCTTGATCGGTATTAGAGAATTGATCAATTATACTTGGAACTACAAATACGAGTAAAAGACCTACTATAATTAAAGCCATAAATATTAGCACCAGAGGATAGATCAATGCAGCTACAATGCTTTGTTGTATTTTATTCCTTTGTTCTAAATAATTCCCAGTATTCTCTAGTATTTCCTCTAATTCTCCACTTTCTTCTCCTGCGGCAATCAAAGAAACATATAAATTATCAAAAGTCTCCGGGAATTCTTTTAAAGATTGCTTAAAGCTTACGCCTTCTTTAATTTTTGACGATAAGACTAAAGATAATTCTTTAACCTTCTGATTAGAAGATTGGTCAGCTATTGCCCGCAGGGCTTCATCTAATGGAACGCCGCCCGATAATAAAGCTGATAGCTGCCTTGTCATAAGGATTGTATTCTTAAGCCCTATTCCTTTTTTAAATATTTTAAATATAAATCTATTATTTATTTTTTCCACACTTAAGGGGGAAAGGTTTTTGCTTATTAAATCTCTTCTGACAGCATCAGGATTATCTGAAGACATAATTCCTTTTTTTTGATTGCCATCTTGATCTATGGCAACATAATTATATCCGTCCATTTACAACTCTTTAGTTACCCTTAAAACCTCGTCAAGCGAAGTAAGACCTTGCATAACTAGTTCTAGTCCAGATTCAAACAACCTATTTTCTTCTGAAAAGCTCAATTCAGTTAATTCTTCTTCTGAAGCATTACTATTTATTGCTTCTTTTACCATGTCATCAATACTAAAGAATTCAAAAAGACCAATTCGACCCAAATAACCAGTTTCATGGCATTCTTCGCAACCAACACTTACATACACTTCAGACGAATCAGGTAGATGAACATTATCTGATACAGTTTCTTGTTTTTTACATTTAACACACAATCTCCTCACTAGTCGTTGTGCTAAGACTCCTTTTAAAGATGAAGAAAGTAAATAAGATTCTATTCCCATATCTCTTAAGCGCGTTACTACTCCTACTGAGTCATTCGTATGAACAGTGGATAAAACAAGATGACCTGTAAGACTTGCTTGAATTGATATTTCTGCAGTCTCTAAATCCCTAATTTCTCCCACCATCACAACATCAGGATCTTGCCTTAGTATAGCCCTTAAACCTCTAGCGAAAGTCATGCCTACCTTTGTATTTACTTGAGTTTGCCCAACCCCTTCTAGACCGTATTCAATAGGATCTTCAACAGTCAAAATATTTCTTGTCTTATCATTTAAAATATTTAAAGCTGAATAAAGAGTAGTAGTTTTTCCTGATCCAGTTGGGCCACTAACTAAAACAATTCCATTCTGCTTCTTTAGGATTTTCTTAACTTGACTTAATGTGTTTGAAGACATACCTAATTGCTCTAACCCTAATTGAGTTTCTGCCTTATCTAAAATTCTTAAGACTAGCCTTTCTCCAAAACTAGAAGGTAAGGTAGAAACTCTTATATCTATCCATTTTTTTCCTAATTGCAATGACATTCGTCCATCTTGTGGAATCCTTTTTTCAGCAATATCCAGCTGTGACATAACTTTAATCCGAGCATTTATCATTGGAGCCATCTTTTCTGAAGGCTTGAGGATCTCTTGCAGTACACCATCTACTCTAAACCTTATTGAAAGATAATTTTCAAAAGGTTCTATGTGTATATCTGAAGCACTCGCTTTTATTGCCTCGGATAAAATAGCATTAATTAACTTGATAACAGGCGCGTCATTATCTGTATCTAATAAATCAGATGTCTGAGGTAAGTTCTCAGCTAAAGCAGTTAAATCATAATTATCATCTATATTTTCAGCTAAAGCAGAGGAAGCCGTAGAAGAATTACCATAGATATCTGAAATAATTATATCTAATTCTTCTATGCTCACTCTTTCAATAATTAGTGGCCTAGCAAAACAGGAATTTATTTCAGAAAGTGCCTGAAGTGATGTATTTTGAGTACATTTAAGCTTCACTTCCGTAGTCAAAACTTTAAAGACAACCACTTGATGATCTTTAGCAAACCTATAAGGTATTTCTGGAGTAGTTGTATCTAGAGATAATTCATCCATCGGCTAATTACTAGGATCTTTTGATTCTATGACTTCTTGCATAATACTTAATTCAGGGGTGATACGCCCTTGTTTCTTTAAACTATTTTGAATAGCCTGGAAATAATTATATTTTCTACTACTAACTGCTCTTAATGAAGCAGTATCTCTTATTATCTTTGGCCTCATAAAGACAATTAAATTTCTTTTTGATCTTGAAGTTGAACTTGATTTAAATAACCTTCCTATTAATGGAATATCCCCTAGAATTGGTACTTTCTTTTCTGATTCTTGCACATCATCATCAATCAATCCCCCTAAAACTATCGTATCACCGTCTTCTACTAAAACTGTTGTTTGAATTTGTCTTTTACTAGTTATTAAGTCAGTTGTAGTTGCGGTTATGGGACCCACAACACTTGAAACTTCTTGGTTAATTAACAATTTAACAGCATTTCCTTCGTTAATTTGAGGAGTTACAGTGAGTTTAACTCCCACTTCTTGTCTTTGAACTGTCCTGAAAGGATTAGAATTATTTGTACTAAGAGTCTCACCAGTTGTGATTGGTATCTCTTGCCCAACTATTATGGATGCTTGCTCATTATCCATAGTCATAATAGAAGGTGTGGAGAGGACATTTGAATCTGCATCATTTGTCACAATATTTAATATGGCTGCAAAGCTTTCACTATCATTTTTTACTCTTGCTATACCAGCAGCCATACCTTCTAAGCCTAATAGAGAGTTAGATGCAGTTGAAGACAGATTCGAAGAAATATTATCATCATTAATTTGAGATCCAGTAATGGCAATAAGGTCTGGGTTTGGACTACCAAACCTCTGGGCCAGAGCTGGTGAATTTTTACCATCTCCAGAATAAAGCAACTGAACTCCAAGATCTTGAGCAAGTTTATCAGAAACTTCAATTATCAAAGCTTCTACTAGAACTTGTGCTCGCCTGATATCTAATTGTGAAATTATTGATTCTAAGGTTTTTAGTATCTCTGGTTGAGCTGATATTACTAATGAATTAGTATCCAGATGAAAGCTAATACTAGCATTAAAACCTTTTAATTCTCCTGAAGATTCTTTTTGACCTTCTAAATTTTTTGCTACATCCTTAAGGATGCTAGCAACTTCTTCGGCTTGAGCATATTTTAAATATACTACTTTTAAATTGCTAGATTCAAAATCTGACTTGTCTAGATCTTTTATAACGTCTTTTAATTGATTAACTAAAGCTTTTTGACCCCTAAGTAATAAAGAATTACTTCCATCTACGGCTATAACACTGTATGAATTTAAGGAGGAAGAATTTGATCCCTGATACATGGAATTAAGTATCCTTGAAATCTCATTTGCAGAAGTATTTTTTAACGGAATTAATTCAAAAAAATCAGCTGGACTTTTATCTAATTCCTTTAGAAGATTTTTTATTCTAATTAAATTCCCAACATAGTCAGCAATGATCAGGGAATTAGTTGCCTCATAAGCTGCAATATGACCTTGTTTATTGATTAAAGGCTTTAATAGAGGAGTTAAATTTTTGGCATTAGCTTGTTTTAAACGTATAACTTCAGTTGTCAGGCTGTCTAAGTCAGGTCTTCCTGACGAAAAATCTTGCCTCCCACTTGATTCAGGCATAACTTTTACAACTCCACTATTTTCAATAGCTGAATAACCATGGACCTTTAAAACAGATAAAAATACAGCATAGGCCTCTTGATTATTTAGATCTTGATTTGAGACAACCGTCACCATTCCTTTAATTCTTGGATCTAAAACTATTGTTTTATTAGTAATTTTAGCAATATCTGATGCGAAAGCTCGTATATCTGCATCTCTCAGGTTAATTGTAGCTGAAGATAAGATGCTTAATTGTAAAAGAAGAATGAGGCTTAAAATACTCCTAATCTTAAGTTGTGAAGTTATGAATCTCATGTCAATTAAGTTCAACTCGCAAAGACATACTATTCTCTCCTCTTAAGATATCTAGATCTACTTGATTCGAGAAATTGGACATCTCCACAGTCATAATAGGATCATTTACTGAGATTCCATTAACAGCTATAAGTAGATCTCCAGACTGCAGTCCGCTCTCCTCAAAAGCTTTTATATTCAGGCCAGGAAATACTTTAAATCCTTTCATAGATCCATTAGAAAAATAAGGTTCGAAAGAAACTACATCCTGTGAAGATATATTTATTGGCTTAGTTTTAACAAAATTCACTGACTTAGGATTATAAGATGCAATGCTAGAAATTAATGAAGTGTCATTAAAAGCAACACTTTCTCTAACTCCATTTCTAGAAATAACTACCTTATGCTTCAAGATAGACTCTAAAATTGTGTCTCTTTCTATCACATCATTGACTGAATAAATTGCTTGTTTGCCCTTATCAAACCCTAAAATAGCGGCATCTGCTACCCCTTGATCTGAATATCGAATTCCATAGAGGTGCAAAGGTAACGAAGTTGGCGGAACTTCTTGATCCAGATTTATGTTACCTATAATTTTATTTTTTGGTTTAAACGGATCTATCTCTTTACTAAAAAGCACCTCTGTTAGTTCTTCTGAGCCTTCCGGACTAATTGTAAATTTAATATCAAAATTTCTATCTATAATTAGATTAAAACCAATATTAAGAAATTGAAGAAGAAGAATAATTATTAAAAAAGGTTTAATAAGATTATTAATCTCTAATAGTTTATCTTTTCTGCTATCAAGATAGGCTTTAAAAGAAATAAGATAATAATTATTTTGTAATTTATTCATGCTCTTAACACATTGACTCTAAAACTAGTTTAACAACTTTTAGATCACATATTGTATCCTACATGCAAGTAAAGATAACCTTAGTTGTCTTTTAATCAATATGTACTCTTTTATTATTAACAATAATCAAATCGCTATACTGATATTCACTTTCCTGTTGGGGGTAATAATTGGAAGCTTTTTGAATACAGTTATTTATAGATTGCCTATCATGCTGGGTATTATTGAAAGAGTTGATAAATTTAAAAGGTTTAATATAGGCGAACCAAGATCCCATTGCAGAAACTGCAATAGTATCATCCCTTTTTACTTCAACATTCCTGTTATAGGCTATTTTATTTTAAAAGGTAAATGTCACCATTGTAAATCTTTTATATCTTTAGAATATCCAACTCTTGAGATATTAACAGGAGTTACTTTTTTATGGTTAACTCTACTCTTAGGTTTTTCAAACTTTCTTATTTTTATGTGCTTTCTTTCAAGCACATTAATAGTAATAGCCGTTATTGACTTTAAGCATTTTATAATTCCAAATTCCATTACATATACTTTAATTTGCTTAGGATTGTTAATTAATTACTTCTTTGAGATGACAATATTACGATATTCAATATTAGGCTGTGTTGGAGGGTTCTTACTTTTCATGTTTATAGAAAAAGCTTTCTTCATGATAAAGAAAATAGATGGTTTAGGCAGAGGGGATGCAAAACTTGTTGCAGCTATCGGCGCCTGGGTGGGTATTAATTACTTACCTTTAGTTATTTTTTTGGCCGCCTTTCTAGGTATCCTGTTCTTTATAATTTTATTAATGATAAACAAAAAAAGTCTAAATGAAAGTCTAAACATGGAGATACCCTTTGGAACTTTTTTAGCAATCTCTTGTATATTGATTATGCCTTTAACAATTAATTGAATAAATTATTTTTAAGAAAAAATTAAATAATATTTATATGAATATCCCCTTAAGGGTAAAGAAAAATAGAATTGATAACCCAGCCCCTACAGGAAGAGTTATAACCCAAGAAATAATAATCCTTCCCACAACACCTAAATCAATGGCGGAAAGTCCTCTTGCCAGCCCTACTCCTAATACAGCTCCAACAAGTGTATGAGTTGTAGAAATAGGTAGACCTGTACCAGATGCTAAAACAACTGTTGTAGCTGCTGCCAATTCAGCTGCAAAACCTCTACTAGGGGTTAACTCAGTTATATTTCGTCCTACAGTCTCAATTACTTTATAACCTAACATAGCCAAGCCAGCTACAATACCTGAGCCGCCTAATAGTAATATCCACCATGGCAAAAGAGACTTACTGGCAACCTCTCCTCCAGTTTGAACAATACTGACTACTGCAGCTAAAGGACCTACAGCATTCGCAACATCATTTGAGCCATGGGCAAAGGCCATAGCACAGGCAGTAAAGACCATAAGCACGGCAAAAACTCTTTCAACCCCATTGAAAACAACGTCTCCTCTTTGCTGAAAAGTATTATCTACTCCTCGTAAAATTAAAGATCCTAGCAAAGAAATACCAAGGCCAATAATAATAGAATAAAAAATACTTTCTTCAAAACTCAGACTAAGGCCTACGTGCTTTAAACCTTTTAACAAGGTTACCATCGATAGAACAAAGCCAACTAAAAATATATAACCTGGAATATATTTTTTAGCATTATCGAAAGGGTTTGAAGTATTAAGAATTAATTTTTGAACACTTCTGAAGATAATAAAAGAGATAGTACCTGCCATAATAGGAGAGACTACCCAACTGGATACAATTGAAGTTACTTTAGACCAACTCACTGCGTCTACGCTTATTCCAACTGCAGCAAATCCAACTATTGCACCTACGATAGAGTGAGTCGTGGAAACTGGCCAACCTTTATATGACGCTACCAATAACCAAGTGCCTGCTGCCAATAAGGAAGCTAACATTCCATAAACTAACAAATCCGGAGATGCTACGAATAAATTAGGATCTATAATGCCTTTCCTGATAGTTGAAGTTACTTCTCCACCTGCTAAATACGCGCCAGCAAATTCAAAAATACATGCTACAAGTATAGCTTGTGAAAGAGTAAGGGCCCTAGCACCTACTGAGGTACCCATTGCATTGGCAACGTCATTAGCTCCTATTCCCCAAGCCATGAAAAAGCCAAACATGCATCCGCTAATTAGTAAATAAGGACCATATTGAATAATTACATCCATAGCTTACTCTTCCTCTTTATCTAGATGATATTAATGATATTCTATGACCAACTTGCTCAGATCTATCTGAAATTTCTCCAATCTTATTAATAATGTTATAAAGAAACATGACATTAATAGGCGGAAGATCCTTTTCTATCGTAAATAGTTCAGCCCTTAGAGTTACCTCAGATTGATCATTTTGACCTTCTAATCCATCGAGTTGATTAAGAAGATCTTGCATCTTTTCAGCAGCATTACCTCCAAATGAAAATTGAAAAAGCTCTCCAAGTTGATTAATAGCATCAAAAGCAGCGTTAGCAATATTTGAAGCTTCAGAAGCAAATAGTAAAAAACTAGAACAAATTTCAGAAGGTATTTCCATTCTTCGTCCAAGCATAAGACCAGAAATATCCTTAACAGTATTTGGTATATCATCAGCTAACTTAATTAAATCTAAAATATCTTCTCTGGGGACAGCTAAGAATAGGCTTTTAGGAAGAAGTTCTCTAGTTTTTGCTTTTAATGCATCAGCTTCATTTTCTAGATCTGATATAGTCTTTCTTGCTAGAATCGCCTTATCCCAATCAGATAAAGATACAGCATCTAGAAAACTTAATAATGCATTTACACATAATCTAGATTTTTCCATATGTTGCTGTATTGGACCAAATGGAGATTTTCTAATTAAATCTGGGAATCCTGTAGATTTCATATTTATACCTATATCAAATTTAAAAATTTTAACTCAATGATTTCTAATTTATTAATAATATTTTTATTTTATTTACTTAGTTATACAAGATAGTTACAAATACAAAATGATTAAGTTAACTTACTATATAAAAAAATAAAAAATGAGTTTATTCATTTAGTAATTTTTTAAAATTTATACTCAAAACCTACCGCTCCAACTTCCTGTTGTTTTAACCTTGTATCTAAAGAAAGATCAGTAAAGAAGAATAAAACTTTGAATTTAGCACTTAATTTATAATCATAACCTATAGAAGCCTGTTTACCAGATTGCAACTTCATATCAGACTCTGCAATTTGGAGTTTAAAGATTCCTTTATTTCCTATTTTTTGTGACAAGCTTACAACATAACCATCTTCTTTTTCTCCTGTATTGATCTTTTCTGTGTCTTGATAAATAAAACCTATTTGCGTCCTATTAAAAGGCATCTTTAAAGAAAGACGAATACTGTCATATCCCTTTATTTCTGAATCAACTGATAGAGCAGCATAAAATGATTTTGTCTTATAGTTTACTGAGATAGATCTAGAACCAAATATACTATTGTCTCCTAATCCTTTTTCCCCTTTTATGGCATTAAATGTTGCAGAAATAATGTCTCCAAACAATGGAGTTCTATATCCTATAAAATCACTCATCCTATTCTCTCCTTGTAAGATATTTCTAATATCCCCAGCTGCTAAATCATTAAATAGATCTATTTTAGCTCCTGATTCTTTAAAAGCAGTGTCATGCGTGCCTATAAAAAAAGTACCATAAGAACCTTTTATTCCTACAAAACTATTCCTTTGTTTGAATGTTCTTTGTTTTTTTTCATCAGCAGTCCCATCTACTGGATCAACTTCATATTCAGCCTGATAAATAGCTTCTATGTCTTCTCCAATTCCCATATTACCCTTCATGCCTAAACGTGATGCATTGCTTACCATATCTATTTTAGAGCCAGATTCCTTGTTTTGAGATTCAACTGTTATCCAAAGTTTTCCATACACCTTAGGTTCAGAGCTTAGAGACATCCCTAAACAAATCAATACAAGTAATGCAAAACCTTTAATTACCATTTTGCCCTATTCTAAAAATATACCTAAGTTTAGGAATTAGCTCTTTTTCGTCTTCTATAATAAGAATATGTTCTGTCATTTAATTGTATTAATAATCCCTGTTTTACCTGCAGCATCTCGTCCTTCAAAAACTATAGCAATTCTCTTTTTATTCTTAATAACCCATTCTTGAAATTTTAGAAACTCTATTTGCAATCTTCTGATTTCCTCAGTATAAAATCCATCACTAATTCCTTCATACTGATTTAGATCAAAAAAGTTCATCAAAAGGAATTATTTTTTTATCTTAAATTGATTAAGTGCAACCCTTTCTCTAAGCTCTGAGCTCGAAAAGTCATGAGGCCTTTTATTGAAATAACATTTATCTAAATATTCATCTCTTCCAGTAAAATATTTATCCTTGTATTCATCACCTAAAATCCTGACATCCCATTCTATTGATTTTGAAATCTCTATCAGATCGGCTTCGGTATCATAAATAATTACTTCATCAACATATTTACATGCTTCTACTTGTATTTGGCGTTCCAAGATAGATTGAACAGGTGAATTTTTTTCTTCTCTATCTAAACTTGGATCTGTCTGCACACAGACTATGAGATAATCACAAACTGATTTAGCTTCCTCCATCATCAAAACATGTCCTGCGTGAAATAAATCAAAAGCTCCAAAAGTTATTCCTTTCTTCATATTCAATATTTTATAACGGAATCTACTAATTTATTATTCTTTTATTGAATTAACAATGAGACCTAAGAATTCCCTATTATCCCATGAATCAGGGGCTTGGGTGACTTGAATATTGATACCAGATCTGATGCTATCCTCTCCGTATCTTTGATATTCACTATTTCTAACCACCACAAGGTCTAATTCCTTGGATACCCATATATCATTTGAATGTAAACCTAGGGCTCCTATGAATCCTATATCAGGAAAAACCCACCAATGAAGGCCATAGTCATTTAAACCTTGAGCTAGTTTTGTAGATTCATTTACCCACAACTTGCTAACAATTGAATCTAATCTTTCTTGTTGCCCTTCTTGCCAATTTCCTTCGCGAGCATATAAAAGTCCAAATCTAGCAAAATCTCTAGACGTAGTATCTATGCAGCAATAAGTCATTGTATGTCCAGCTTTATCAGACCACCAATCAGCAGTCATTCCTATTTTTGAAAATAATTCTCTTTCGCCATATTCCTGTGCAGATAATCCAGTTGCTGTTTCTATAATTCCTGAAAGTATCATGGAGTCTTCATTGGAATAAGAAAAAATTACACCTGACTCACCAGCACTTCTATCTAAACTATATGCCAGTTGATCATCAGCATCCCCATATATTGATATTCCATTTCTGCTAGATAGGCCAGAACGCATCTCCAAAAGATCACGTATAGAGATTAATGGCATAAGATTTCTTAGATTACAATTCCACTCAGTTAAATATTCACAGGCCTTATCATCAACAGAGTTAATCAACTTCTGATCAATAGCGATTCCTATTAAAGCACTGGAAATACTTTTAGCACTTGACCAACTTGTAGCAATTGTTTCTTTGTCCTCTACATCTTTATATTGCTCTCCAACTATCACTCCATGTCTTATAATTACTACACCTTGAGTGTTTCTTTTTGGTTCAAATGCATAATCTAATGCTAACTGTAACTTAGCTTGATCCATATTCACTTCTTCCGGATCAACTTCATTCCACGTAGACCCTGGCCAAGTTTCAGTAGTAGGCTGAGATACATTTGGTCCTGATTGTTGAATAGTTGAGTTTGTTGATATAACTGATATTTCTGAAGAAGATTCTCCTCCACCACCTCCACAAGAAATAAAACTAAATCCTATAAAAAGAAGTACTACTTTTGGTCTTAGTTTTATCAAAGATAAATAATATTTGAAATAACATACTTTCATTATTAGGTAATATTGTGGTCAAATAATATTTATTCTAAAGAAAATTTAAAAGTATGGTAAAAATTATTAAAGAACCTTCTCCATTAGGAGCAACTATAAAAGATATAGATCTTTCAAAAGAAATTCCACCTGAAGACCAAACAGTTATTAAAGAAGCTCTAGCAAGATACCAAGTCTTATTCTTTAGAGACCAAGATATCACCCCTAAACAACACAAAGATTTTGCCAATATCTTTGGTGCCCTTCAATCTCACCCTGTATACCCTACCATTGAAGGGTTTCCAGAAATCACTATTTTAGAAAATGATAAGCTCAGACCTTCTAAGATTGAAGAGTGGCATACAGATATGACATTTAAATCAATCCCTCCATTAGGGAGTATTCTTATAGGAAAAATTATCCCAAAATTAGGTGGAGATACTTTATTTGCTAGTCTCTCAGCAGCATATAATGATTTACCAGATACGCTAAAAGAAAGGCTAGATAAATTAACTGCGACACATAGCTTTGCCTACGGTTTTAAAGAGAGCTTGGAAGAAGCTAAAGGTAAGAAAAAACTTGAAAAAGCAGTAAAAAATAATCCTCCTGTGATACATCCAGTGATAAGAACACATCCCGAAACTGGTAATAAATTGATATTTGTAAACTCTTTATTTACTGAAAAAATTAATGGTGTAACAACTGAAGAATCCAATGAACTCTTAGAATTTCTCTGTAATCATATTAAAAAAGAAGAGTACGTTTGCAGATTTAAATGGAAGAATAATTCAATAGCATTCTGGGATAATAGATCCGTTATTCACAAACCAGAGAATGACTACTGGCCGCAATTAAGACGCATGGAAAGAATTACCATTGATGACATTTCTTCTCCTAAATAGGGGAAATGTTATTTCCTTAGAACATAAGATTGAAAATATTCAAAAATTTCCTGTGATTTATTCTGTCTTGCAGATCTCCATTTATCTGTTGAGTCTAAATTGAGGATATTATCTTTCTCTCCAAAAATTACTACTCTTGGTATACCTTCTTGTCTTGGAATGCCTAATAACTCTAATAGATTCATATTTATGTCATACTTCCCAACATCTATATGAATTAGTGAAAAATTATCCTCAATAAAAGATTGAACAGTTGGGAGGCTCAATGTTCCTTGAAGGATTCTACAATCAGGGCACCAATTAGCCCCGAAAATAATGATAGACTGATTGCCAATTCTACTTTGATTAATAAAATCAAGGACTTGTGTTTCCTTAATTTCCCGTCGCTCGTATGGCAAAGGTAAAGGGTTTACTAAAACTTCATGATCTGGAATATTTAATATATCTGAAGCCATAATATATTGACCTCCTAGATAAAGTAACAAGCTAATTGAGATATAAAATTTATTCATCTATCTTTATCCAATAAACCACTTATATGGTTCTTTTCCTGCTATCTTAAAATATATCAACATATTTACCATATGTGTGAGCAACAATATGGCTCCTATCAATACTGCTATAAATACATTCTGATAATACAAATGGGCTCCTAATAAATACAATATATAAATAATACTCAAAGTCCAAATAGACATTAATAATATCGATTTTAAATTTTTCATTTTTTCCTCTTTCATTTTAATAAAGCTACTTTAATTTGGATATCTGACTTTAGTGTTGTCTGGCAAGCTAAGCTAATACCACCCTCTATTTCTTCTAAACCTAAGACATAACTGAAATCAAGTTCCTTTTTTATACTTCCTTTAATAAGTTGATATTTACAAGTACCACAGCTTCCAACTTTACATTTATAGGGCCAATTAATGCCCCTTGACAAAGCTGTAGCTAATAAATTCTCTCCATAACTTACTTGAAATTTGATATCTGATTCTAAAAGCTCAACACTAAAATTTCTGTCTTTCTTTTTAAATATACTAAACACAATAACTTAAGGTTTTACTGGTACTTTAGGAAACAAACTTGCTATATGTCTCTCGTCTTCTGTAGCATAATTTTTATCCCAATCATCTAGATGCTTTTGAACAAATTTTCTAAATAAACTAGGTATTAATGTAAGAATAAATAGAGAAAAATACCCTATTCCATAATTAGGCCCCTTGACATCATCAAGTTCCCAAAAATAAGTTTCTCCTCTGACATGGTGATCGCATTGCCTTCCAATTTCTATAAAAAACCAACTTGTAAATACGTTATCATTATCCCAGGAATGCCTGTGCTCAACAGGCCCTTCTTTTCTAATCAATCCATAATGGCCCATAAAATTTAGAGCTTCAAGTAAGAAATTGGAGATAGCCCAAACTATCAAAAGCGATAAAACTCCAACTGCGCCTCCAGACCACACAAAAAGAAATATGCTAGGGAGACTATAAAGATAGCCTATGATCCACCTATTATCAAAACTCATAAGTGATTTATTTTGTCTTTTTAATCTTTTATGTTCTAAATCATAAGAGAACTTAGATTGGCCCATATGAGAAAGCCAAGCATGTTCATAAACATTTCTACCTCGAGGCGCTGTTGCAGGATCATCCTCATGACCAAGATCAAGATGGTGATTATAAACATGAGCATATGTAAAATGGGATGCACCACTCAAGGCCATAATTAGTCTTGAAGTAAGAAAACCTTCCTTCTTATTATGAGAAAGTTCATGACCATAAATAATTCCTAGGCCTGCCCATAATCCTGTTGATAAAATAGCTCCAACTAAATTAAATCCAGATATCCCAGCCTGATAAACAATTCCTAGATAAATTGCACTATCTACTGGAACTGCAGAAGTGTAGTGAAATAACCTCCAAGCTAGGACTATCTGTAACAAAATAAAAATAGGCAACATAAGATACATGACAAGATATTGAAATATTTTTATTCCATATGAATTTCCATCTCTATCAAAATCAGCTTTAAGATGGATATCTTTAGTTAGAGTATCAATGATAGTATTAATTCCAAAAAGTAAGACCCCTAACCAAGAAAATACACTCCCTAAGAAAATACTATAAATAGTTACTAAAGACATTACAGGCACCAGTAAATAACGTACATTTACAAAGAATTTCATAATTGAACCTCAAGTTAAATTAAATCCTGGGAGTATTTAATTCCGTTTTAGCTCTTTATTTTAAATCGCGGCAATAGGATCAAATCACGATTTTTGAAATAATATAACAACTTAAAATTCTATTCAAGTAATTTAAAATGCGATCAATGATATAAATTCTAAGCTTGGGCTTTCAGATAGAATTCTACCCATCTATTAACAAGCAGAAGATCATCTTGTTGATATTCTTTGATGCTGTTTAATGCTTCTTTATATATTTTGTCTCCTAAAATTTCTTTTCTCATTTTATAAACACTAGCTGCGTATTCATGAGAAAATTCTGGATGCCCCTGATGAGAGAAAATAGTTTCACCAACTTTATAGATAGCAAAAGGAACTTGTTTATTTCCAGCTACTACTTCGGCACCTATTGGGAGCTTAGTAACTTGATCTTGATGACTATGTAATAACGAAACTGAATTAATGACTTTTGCTCCCCATCTTTCAGGCTCTTTAAGAACAACTTTTTGCATTCCAACAGTCCAGCCTTTAGATGACTTTTCTGTTTTTCCGCCTAAGGATTCTGCAATCATCTGATGCCCAAAACAGACACCAACTAAGGGTTTATTTTTAATAGCTAGTTCTTTTACATAATTAAACAGTTGATGAATCCATTCTTCATTATCATAGACACTATTTCTGCTCCCGGTAATGAGATAACCATCGCATTCATCAATATTTATTGGAAATTTATTTTGATAAACATCATAAAAAAATAAATCTATATTTTGATCTATCTTTTTAAACAAATTTCGGTACCAATACGCTTGATCCCCAAATTGAATTTTTAGTTTATCGGGGACACTATCGGCAACTAGTACTCCTATAGTTAACTTTTTTGTCATTATGCATTATATTCTATACCTTCAATATGAGAGATTAAGAAATATTTCCTTCACCATTAAAATTTTAGGAGAAATAATGAGAACAGATTACGAATTTTTAACAACATCAATAGAAGGCCATGTGTTGACAGTTACAATTAATAGGCCAGAAGTTATGAATGCCTTGCACCCACCTTCGCAACAGGAATTCCATGAAGTTTGGAATGAATTTCATGCTGATGAGAATTTATGGGTTGGTATTATTACAGGTTCAGGTGAAAGAGCTTTTTCTGCTGGTAATGATCTAAAATATCAGGCTGCCGGCGGTGGCATGGCAGCTATACCTGAAAGTGGATTTGCAGGATTAACTAGTCGTTTTAACTTGACGAAGCCAGTCATAGCTGCCGTGAATGGAGTAGCTATGGGCGGCGGTATGGAAATTGCACTTGCTTGTGATTTAATAATTGCATCAGAAAATGCTAGATTTGCTTTACCGGAGCCTAAAGTAGGTTTAGCTGCTCTTGCAGGAGGGATGCAAAGACTTCCAAGACAAATCGGAATGAAAAATGCAATGGGAATGATGTTAACTGGTAGACATGTAGAAGCTGCTGAAGCCAAAGAATTAGGGATAGTAAATCAAGTTGTCCCTTTAGAACAATTGATAGTTACGGCAAATGATTGGGCTAAACAAATTGAAGCTTGCTCACCCATGTCTATAAGAGCTACTAAACAAGTGGCCTATGATAGCCTTTCTGAAGCGAGTTTAGAGAAATCTATGACTAGCCAATACCCAGCAGTAGCAGACTTATTTAAAAGTGAAGATTTTATAGAAGGTCCTGTGGCTTTTGCTGAAAAAAGACCGCCTAATTGGAAAGGAAAATAACTCAATAAAAAAAGATGCACTAATAAAGCATCTTTTTTTATAAATCATCATAGTCTATAAATATAGGTGAAGACCATGCTCTCTCTTCACCTCTAGATAGACAGTCATCTTCTTTGGGTGTATTTAAAACACTTCCACTGCAAATATTTACTTGAATACATTCACCTAAACTATTGTATTCACATCTTAAATTTCTTGAATTTATAATCATGTTTGATTCCTCTACGGCTCTAACATAATAAACAGTGTCTCTTTTATCTTTGTCAAAATCTAGATCTGAAAAAGAAGCAATACATCCTAATTCTGATGGGTTACAGTCAATTATCTTCCAAGGATCTTCTATTAACTTACCCTTACCAATTTCTATTTTCTCTCCTTCTAAGATCTGAGGCCTGATTCTTACAACCTCTAATCTAGTTATTTTATGCCTTATATTACTTGGGTTGTAGCATTCCCCTTTGCATAAGGACTCCAGCCTATCTGGATCTAGAGCATTTATAGAATAATCAGGACATCCAGGTTTTTGTTTAAAAGAACCCATAGCTCTTATTAAAAAACGTGGGATTTGATTCATTTTTATCTCAGAACCCATGGCGACTGGATCTCCAGAAGGAGAGTTAATCAGATCGAACCAAAGAAGTATTCTAGGTCCGCTTGTCGCGTAAACTTCTTTTCTTTTTATACCTCTCCAGATACTATCTCTTGTCCTTCCTTCTGAATGTACGGCCATTAATCCTCCTGTTTGAAAAAAAGATGAAATTCTTTCAACTTCTATGAGGCCAGTACCCCTTGGCACATTATCTAAAGTATATAATTTTGTAGTCGACGAACTTACGGGAGGATCATTATCAGGAACTCCAAGAATATATGCTCCTATATCTGCTGGCCCGACTGCTTCTGTCATGCCTTTTCTAGCAAATTCTTTATATCCTGTTCCAGGTCTTGCTGTATGAGAATCACTTGAACCTATGAAACCAAACTTGAATCTATCTGTATATTCATCTTTATCAAAATTTCTTAAAGCCAGCATATATTGGGCAGAACCTTTTGGTCTGTAATTAAAAGATGGTAAGAAACAATCTTTACATTGGTTAGCATCTAACCATTCAGATGGCTTTTCTCCTGGTATAGTAAAATGCCCGCCTATGCCAGCATTCACATAATCTTGTCTAGCTTTTTTAACTCTTTGGGCACAAGTATTTGAAGGCAAATTTTCTGATAAGCAGCGCATTTGAATAATCTCACCGGCTCGCCAACAGCCTGGTAAATAATCTGAAGTTTTATTTGGACAAGTTTTTTTGCCTGATGCACTTATATTAAAATGATTCCAGTTTCTAAATTCTTCTGAATTTCCATGGCCGGAATAAACCTCTACTAAAATCTGCATAAAAGGATCTTGTTGATCATCGTTTAACTGAGATTTCCAATCTGAATCTTCAGGAGTATAATTACCCCAAGTTGTCCCGTGGGGTATTACAATGGCTTCGTGACCCCAATCATTAAGCTTATCAAAAAGTTCTCCAGGCGATGAAGCTGTTTCCTTGCAATTTAATGGCAATTCTCTAACTGCTATATCTTTAGAACATCTTGGACCATTTCTTTCTTTTATAAAACGCATTAAATCATGAACTCTCGTATCAAAGGGCCTGGTTGCTGATAAAATAGTTTTACCAACTTTATCCATTTCTAAGAGTCCTGGTAAACCTTCAGAACCAATTGGTCGACTAGGGATATTTTCATCCTCTAAGTCCTTAAAAATTACATTCTTGTGTCCATAATGTGGTAAATCATATCCACCCACATTACTCCATTCCCAGCCTAAAAAAGCAACTACATCTGGCACTCCTGACATTTCTGCTACTTTATTACAAGTCCTCACACTACTTATAATTTCATTCCAAGCATTGGTATTAAGATCTTCTGCATGATCAGTATTTGCCCAAAAATCTATAGAAGAACAAAATCTTGCAAAATCACATGCATCAGCTGGAGGATGCGTACCTTCACCAGATAGCATAGGTAGACTCATTAAAAAAGCATCGCCAGAGTAAGTGGTATGTACGTGAAAATCTCCAAATAAGATTTGCTTATTACTACTCAAGTTTAATTCTTGTGAAGCTTGTATTTGATTAATAGTTTTACTTTCTGTAAAGAAAGAAGGTAAATTAACTTCAGTTATTACCCCAGAAGATTCATATTTTCCTAGTATTCCATTTGATATTAAAAAAATATAAACAAAAAAAATTGATATGCATAGCCCAAAGGTAAGTAAAACTTTTTTTATCATAGAATTATAAAAATATCATATCAAAGTAAGTCTGTTGATGTTTGTAATTATATCGGTAGACTTATTTTTACTAAAAAGGAGATTTTAAAATGTTTGATTTATCAGGTAAGACAGCAATTATAACTGGATCCTCTAAAGGAATTGGAAGATCTATTGCTTTTGCTATGGCCGAACAAGGAGCTCAAGTAGTTGTCTCGAGTAGAAAAGCTGATGCTTGTAAAATAGTTGCAGATGAAATAAATGAAAAATACAAAGAAGAAAAAGGAGGAGCAATTGTAATTCCTTGTAATATATCTGACACTGCTGCGTTACAAATGCTAGTTGATGAAACAAAAGCTAAACTTGGAAAAATAGATATCCTAGTTTGTAATGCTGCAACAAACCCACACTTTGGGTCTATCAAGGATATACCTGAAGAAGCTATAGATAAAGTTATGGATAATAATATAAAATCCAATATCTTACTTTGTCAGATGGTAATTCCAGAGATGGTTGAACGAAAAGAAGGAAGTATTACTATGATTTCTTCCATTGGAGGTATTAAAGCTAGTACTGTTATAGGAGCATATAATGTCACTAAGGCTGCAGATATAATGCTTGTAAAAAACTTAGCTGCTGAGTTTGGCCAACACAATGTGAGAACAAATGCTATTGCCCCAGGCCTTTTTAGAACTGATTTTGCTAAAGCTCTTTGGGAAAATCCAGATATCTTAAAAGCCTCAACTGCTAGATGTCCCATGAAGCGGATAGGAGAACCAGATGAAATAGCAGGGGCAGCTGTTTTTCTAGCCTCTAAAGCGGCAAGTTTTGTAAATGGTCACACGTTAGTTGTCGATGGGGGGAGCATAATATAATGGGGAGTTTAGGATATGAGTGATGAAGTAATTTTATATGAAGTTTCTGAAGGTATTGCAAAAGTAACCTTAAATAGGCCTGATAGGTTAAATGCAGTAACTCAGGAGATGACAGGGAAATTAAAACAAAGTCTAGATGATGCATGTAAAGATCCAATGGTTAAAGTTATTATCCTAACGGGAGCAGGAAGAGGATTTTGTGCTGGTGCAGATATGCAAGGTTTATCTGATGTAACTAAAGGTGGGAGTAGGACTACTTTCACTCCCGAGGAAAGAGACTACGAATCCAACGGGTTGTCTAATTGGGAAGGTACTTATAATTATTTTCCTTCACTTCCCAAGCCAATCATTGCAGCAATAAATGGACCAGCTGCTGGCGTAGGTTTTGTGATGTCCCTTTTCTGTGATATTAGATTTGCTAAAAAAAGTGCAGTCTTCTCGAGTGCTTTTGCTAAACGTGGATTAATTGCTGAATATGGCTCCGCTTGGATACTGCCTAGATTGGTAGGTCTAGCTCATGCTAATGATATATTGTTTTCATCCAGAAAGTTTGATGCCATTGAAGCTGAAAGGATGGGTCTAGTGAACAGAGCAATTAATGATGAGTTATTTGAAGAGGAAGTTTTACAATATGCTAAAGATCTTTCTAAATTAGTATCTCCTAGATCCCTTAGGGTTATGAAAACACAAATATATAGCTCTCAAACAGAAGATATTGAAGTGAGTCTTGCGAGTGCTGTAGAAGAAATGAGACTGAGCTTTGACAGCGATGATTTCAAAGAAGGCGTTGCTCATTACATTGAAAAAAGAGATCCTAAATTCACTGGAAAATAAATATGCCTGATTTAAATAAACCTCAAGTTAGAGAAGAATTGGTAAAAGAAATGACCAGTGAAGGTCTATTTCAACTAGAAAAAGTAAACATAAGGAATAATGAATATTTTGTTTATGCTAATGCTCCAAAAACTTTAAGAGAATATTTTGATTTTGGATTAGTACATGGAGAATGGGAATTCTTAATATATCAAAATGAAAGATATACCTTTAATGAAATTTATAAACTTTCAGCTGGAATGGCTCATAAGCTTTCTAAAGATTTTGGAGTAAAAAAAGGAGATAGTGTTGCCTTTTCAATGCGCAATTACCCTGAATGGATTATCACTTATATAGCTGCGACCTGCATAGGAGCGATAGCTGTTCCTTTGAATTCCTGGTGGAAAAGAGATGAACTTGAGTATGGGATTACTCACAGTGAATCAAAAATATTTATTGGAGACAAAGAGCGTCTAAAAGAAATAGAAGGGCTAATTCCGGAAGTATCTAGAATCGCAGTAAGGACCGAAGGGTATTTGCCTGATAATTCTTTAGCTTTTGAAAATATTATAAAACCAGAAGATTCTTTTCCAGAAGTGGAGATTGAACCTGAGGATAATGCGAGCATTATGTATACTTCAGGAAGCACAGGCTATCCAAAAGGAGTTCTTTCCTCTCATAGAAGTATCATCATGGCTCCTGTTACTTGGATAATGTTAGGAATGTTGGCATCAAAAGTAGATGCTGGGGCTGGCCCTTCAATGCCAGAAAATCCATCTACTTTAGCTGCCGTTCCTCTTTTTCATGTTACAGGTTCACACTCTATTTTCTTGATGTCTCTATTGATTAAGCGAAAAATAGTCTTAATGTACAAATGGGATCCGGTTAGTGCTCTAGATATTATAGAAAAAGAAAAAATTACAATGTTTAATGGTGTACCAACAATGACTCATGAAATTCTTCAAGCTTCTAAATTATATCCAGAAAAAGATCTTTCAAGTCTAAAAGATTTAGGTGCAGGAGGAGCTCCTAGACCTCCTGAACAACTAGCACAGCATAAGAAAGAATTTCCTGACAAAAATGCTCTAATTGGATATGGGTTAACCGAAACTAATGCTGGAGGAACTAATGCCGGCGGTCAATTTCTTCTTAACAAACCTTCTACTGCTGGATTTCCAATGCCTCTAATAACAGAAATTAGAATTGTAGACGAGCAAAATAATGTTCTTAATGCTGAAGAGGAAGGAGAGATTGAAATAAAAACAGCATCTAACTTTACTTGTTACTGGAAAAATAAAGAAGCAACAGATGAAGTCTTAAGCAAGGAAGGTTGGTTTAAATCTGGTGACATAGGATATCTTGATGATGAAGGATTTCTTTTTATAAAAGACAGAAAAAAAGATATCGTAATTCGTGGCGGAGAAAATATAGCCTGTTTAGAGGTAGAGGCAGTCATGCATGAAAATGCCTATGTTAGAGAAGTATCTGTTTTTGGTGTTCCAGATGACAGATTAGGAGAAAAGTTAGTAGCTAGGGTCACGGTAAGTGATCTTGAAAAGATAAATGAATTAGACTTGCAAAATTTCTTACAGGGTAAAATTGCATCTTTTAAAGTACCAGAGATTATATGGCTACAAATAGATTCTTTACCTAAGATCGCATCAGGTAAAACTGCAAAAAAAGAAATGAGGGAAGATGCAATAATAGAACTAGGTTTAAGTAAATAAGATTATGCAAATCAAAGGAAAACGAGTTGTTGTGACAGGAGCTGCTAGCGGTATAGGTAAAGCTTTATGCGAAACTTTTAAAGAAGCAGGAGTAAATGAGATTATATCTGTAGATCTAAACAAAGATGTTGAAGAAACAAGTAATATTGTAGGAGGAATCTCTATAATTGCAGATGTCAGCAAAGAATCTGATATTTTAAATATTATTGATGCATCTCAGGACTACTGCGGAGGAATAGATATATTTTGTTCCAATGCCGGCATCATGGGAACTCCAGGTTTTTTTGAAGCTGAGATTGATGATTGGCAAAATATATGGGAAGTAAATGTTTTATCCCATATATTAGCTGCCAAGCATGTGTTGCCACAAATGCTAGATAGGGGCGAAGGATATCTAATGAATACTGCTTCAGCTGCAGGCCTGCTTACTCAAATAGGTGCAGCAGGATATAGTGTAACTAAAGCTTCTGCAGTTAGTTTTGCTCAGTGGATAAAAATTACTTATGGCTCTAAAGGTATAGGTGTATCTTGTTTGTGCCCTCAAGCTGTGAGAACAGCTATGACAGGAGGAGGTCCTGGCGTGGCTGGAGTAGATGGCATGATGGAACCTAAAGAAGTTGCATTATGTGTTATGGATTCTATAGAAAATGAACGATTCTTAGTCACCCCCCATAAAGAGGTACTTGAATACATAAAAAGAAAAGGTGCTGATCCTGATAGATGGATTAAAGGAATGCAGAGATTACAAGAAAGATTTGAAGACTGGACGCCAGACAATTAGTCAATGCCCATTAAAGATTGGTTTAAAAAAAATAAGCTTAGCAATAATTCAATTTACTCTTTGGGAGAAGAATTAGCGGAAAATTTTTTAGAGAAAAATTTACAAAACTTTTCAAAGCATGTTGATGAACAAACACTTAAAGTAATCTGGCTTCAAATGGAAGAAATGATAACTTCTATTGCTTCCCAAGAAGACTCTCTTGCTCAAATTTCTGCGCTAAGGAGACATATTAGTGAGACAACAAATATCAGAGCCGAACATGAGATACTTCTTTTAAATAAAAATAATGATTCTAATAATTGGATCAATGAAGAAGGTATTTCAGGAGAATTATACGAACACCTTAAGCAAATATGTATAACAAATAGATTGTTAGGTGAATCCTTTGAAGAAAATAATTCATCTGAGCAAGTATCATCATTAGTCAGCCTTGGGATGTATACAGCTTCCTGGTACAATGAAGTTTTGAACGGCCTAAGAACCCCTTTGAAAGACTATGAAGTCACAAATGATTGGTACAACTCCTTCTTATGCTCACGCCTGATAGTTCAAGAAGATAGCTACAGAAAGAGCATCAACATCAATCCCTTGATAAAAGAAAAAAAAATAATTGATGCTTACAGCTCATTCAATAAATATGTTTTAGACTGTCATTCAGATCCATTTCATGCATGGAAATTGGAATACTCAGAACTTATAAGTAGCGGTCATATAAGTTTACCTAAATAAAAAGGACAAAAATTCTATAAAGTTTTTAACTTTAAAAAGAATGAATAAGGATCAAGCATCTAAGGATAGTCTCTCTTTTATTTCAATAGCCTTTTGTCCATATAAATCCAAAGTATATTCTAGATGCTTATAAACTGTTATCTCAACTTCTAATCTATCTTTACCTCTATAAACTTCATCTATGCCTCCAAGAATAGCCCAAATCATCACACGATATTTAGTATCAAAATATCTTAAATAGTCACCATAAACCATGTTATTTTTTTGAATGATATCTCCAACGTCTCTATAAACATGCTCTGCATTAGCATTTGATATGACATCTACTAAATGTGATGGATTAGTTAAAAGCCACGGAGTAGCTGGATTATCTATAAGATTCCGAAACATTACCTGGAAGCTTTTCATGATTACATAAAGCTTATCTTCTTCATCTTTAAAATAATCACGTAATTGAATACTTAGTTCTGATACCGAACCTTCAAGAGCCGCTATAAATATATCTTCAGGCGACTTAAAATAATGGTAAAAAGTACCATAACCAACATTAGCATCTTCCGCTAATTTACTAACTGTCATACCTTCCCTGCCATGAGTATTTAAGTGTTCTATAGCTGCATTTACCAATTTATCTCTTGTTGATAAAGGCTTCAATTTAATTACTTTTTTATTTATTTTTTTTATAGTCATGTCAGACCCCCTCTTCATTACCAAAAGTTGCAGTTATATCAGGCCCCCACTGCATACCAGCTGCTTCTGCTATTGAAGAAATACCTGCCTCAATAGTGTTATCATAAACATCTGAATCAGTCATATGTTCATGTACATGGCCAAACGGTGACCTCCAGTAATCAAAAATTTGACTACCCAGATAATGCCTTCCTATTCCCCATTCATGTTTATAATTATTCTGTTTTAAGTTCTCATGCCCAAGAAAAATATCATCTATATCAATAACCTCATAAGATAGATGATTTAAACCGCTAAGAAGACCCGATGTAAGATTTGAAGAAATAAAAAGAGAATGATGATCTGTAGGCTCTTCTCCTAAGTCACACCTACAAAACATGGCTCCATAAAAACCTTCTTCTATTTCAATCTTATCAGAAATTAAAATACCAAAATGATGGTTATACCAATTAAAACTTTTTGTTACGTCAGATATATTTATACCTATATGGCCTAGTTTCTTTATTTTTGAAGGAATTAACTTTCCAACGCGTTTTGTTTGATTAAATCTTCTATGGTTCTCTTTTTTAATTCCTCCAATATTATCCCCTGCAGACAAAAACTGATCTATATCCGGCTGACGGTTTTTAATTCCAAATACAACTTCGATTCTTATATTATCAGGATCAGTTGTCCACACCATTTTCCCACCACCCGGAGACTTTAAATCCTCTATACCTGAAAAATTATCTAATTCACTTAATGTCTGAAGGTCTTCTTCTGATTGAGCATAAAAAGCTAAACCAATAAATTTCTTATCTCCTTTGCGAGTTAAATGAAGGAATTGTTGATCTCCTGCTCCTCTCATATAAAGAAAATTATCTTCAAGTAAAACTTTCTTCATTCCAAAATCTACTAAAAATTTTTCCTGTAAATCTAGATCTGGAACTTGCAAGATGGGATACGCTACATCTCTAATTTTAATAATTGACATTGTCTCTTAATACTAATAAATAATTGTTGAACTTGGCTCATCTATAACTTCATTTTCTATAAATCCTAATTCAGATATTGAAATCTTGATGACATCACCTTTTTTTAAAAATTTACCTTCTGGCCCTCCTACACCACTTGGTGTGCCAGTTAGAATTAAATCTCCAGGTTCTAAAGTAAAAGCAGTGGATATATGCTCTATAAGATTAAAGCAATTAAATAATAAATATTTGGTATTTGAATCTTGTCTAACCTCTCCATTTACAGAAGTAATAATACTTAAGTTATGAGGATCAGAGATTTCATCAGAGGTAACTATTGCTGGACCAAAAGGGCAATGAGTATCAAAAGATTTTCCAATAGTAAAAGTTGGGACTCTAAGTTGCCAATCTCTAACACTTAAATCATTTGCTACACAATATCCAGCAATGACATCAGTCGCATTTTCTTTAGGGACATGTCGACACTTCTTACTAATAACCATAGCTAACTCACCTTCGTAATCAAGCATCTTAGATACCTTGGGATCATGTACTTCATCGTATGGTCCAGTTGCAGAAAGCGACTGTTTATTAAAAATCATTGGCACTTCAGGAGTTGCCATCTCTCTTCCTGATGCCTGAACTTCTTCTATGTGATCTTTGTAATTTAAGCCTACAGCAATTATTTTAGGAGGTCTAAGGATAGGCGCCTTTAAAATAACTTCATCTAAAGACACTAGTTCTTTTGGATTAGCACATAGCTCCTGACTTTTTTTTATTAAATCATCTCCTCCTTCTATGAATTCAAGCATGTTATTTGGAAGAGTACTATTTTGTGAAAAAGGAATTATACTCCCTTCAAATAACGACCCTATTCCAGTAAAATTCTTGTGTGTATAGGTGACTAATTTCATAAGTTTCGACATTATGTCATTAAATTTAGATAAAATGTTAACTAATAAATTGTTGTAACAAACTTGTCACAATCTTTTAAATAAGAATGAAAGCATTAACTCTCTGGCACATTAATATATTTACTTATTCTTCCCTAGGTTGAAATATTTAGAGAAAATGGTAAAAAGGAAAAAAGAAAAAATAATTAATAGTTTTTAATGAAATAAGGAAATAAGAATGGCCTCATCTAAAAATAAAGTAGCAATAATAACTGGGGGCAGTCGTGGAGTAGGAGCAGCAACTGCTAAATTACTAGCAACAAAAGGATGGAATATTGTTGTAACTTGCACATCTTCTATTGATGAAGCAGAAGGAGTGATAAATGAGTGTAAATCAATAGGAGTAGATGGATTAGCAATATCTGCAAATGTCTCTGATGAAAGTGCGTGCCAAGAAACTATAAATAAAACTTTAAATAAATGGGAAAGGATTGATTGCTTAGTGAATAATGCTGGTACTACTAAATTTGCTCACCATGCTGACTTAGATGCTCTTACTGCTGAAGATTTTCAGTATATTTATTCTGTAAATGTTATTGGCCCTTTCCAGATGGTAAAGCACGCAAAAAAGGCCTTATTAGAGAGTAAAGATGCAAGCATAGTGAATGTTTCTTCCATAGCTGGAGTGAAAGGAGTAGGTAGCTCACTTGCATACGCTACTTCAAAAGGAGCTTTAAATACGATGACTCTTTCTATGGCTAGAAATCTTGGGCCTATAAGAGTAAATGCGGTGTGCCCAGGGTTCATTCAAGGAGAATGGTTAAAAAATGGATTAGGCGAAGAAATATATAATGCAGCCATGAAGAATTTTGAAACAACTACTCCTTTAAAGCTAACTTGCACCCCAGAAGATGTTGCAATAGCAATAGATTCTTTCATTAATGGTTCCAAAGTAGTTACTGGTGAAACACTTATCTTAGATGGAGGATGGCATTTAGCTACCTAAATGTGAATATAATCTCTTTGCTCTTAATGATTCTTTTATTTTTACCATTTCTATGGTTTATTTATGAAAAATCTAACAGAAAGACTTTTAAAACTTGCCCAGGAATAGGAAGTGATATTGTAGAAATAACAAACCAGGAATGGGTCCTTTACCACAATAACTTTTCTTTATGCTCTCGTAAAATAAGAATTGCTTTGGCTGAATATAACATTAGCTATCAATCTAAGCATATCAATTTAATTGAAACCGGAAATTATGAAACTCTTTCAAGAAAATTCTTGAAAATAAATCCGCAAGGTACTGTTCCTGTTTTATTGCATTTTGGAAGACCAGTTTATGAATCTCATGAACAACTATTATATTTAGCGGAAAACTTAAAGACTGGTGGAAAATTAATGCCTACCGGCGATAAAGATCTAAGTGATATGAAATACTGGATAAACAAAGGATCTCTTAAAGGTAAGCCAGATGAAAATTTATTAGAATATGCGGGAAACTGTGTTGCCCTCCTTACTCCCCCTTTATTTACCTGCATGATAAGTTACGTCCCACTTAAAAAAATTATAATAGGTCTTTTATTTCATCCCATAAAACAAAGAGCCATAATATTTCTAGTAATGAAAGCCTTAGGTGTAAAATTATTTCAAGAGAAAAGTACCCTTGAAACAGTGATCATTAAATCATTTGAAATTATGAATAGACATTTAAATGATTTAGAAATTCTTTTAGCTAACCATCAAGGGGAATGGATAATCGCAGATCAATATACTTTAGCAGACGTAATCTGGATAACTATCCTCCACAGACTTGAAGAACTTAAACTACTTCATTTGTTAACCAACAAAAAGAAAAATGTTGTTAATTATTATAATAGAGCAAAAAAAAGGCTTAGCTTTAATGAAGCTTTAATTAATCATTCACACCCAATATTAGAAAAAGGCTTGAAGGATCTTGATGCAGAAATTACAGGAGGAAATCAAATTTCTTCTATGCACGAAAAACTTAAAGAAATAAATGTATAGAGACTACAAACTTCTGATCATTAAATCAGGGCCTATTGGTAAGTTGGCTGCATCACCCTTTAGATCATTATGGATTGATATAAATATCTATCTTTGGATAATCGTTACCGCACTTAATCCTGGTGCACCGTAAACATGAGTATACCCTGTCTTTAGGTCTCCTGAAGCTTGTCTTTTACCTCCATCACCCCGAAGTTGTGTGCACACTTCATGCACTTGTCTTAACCCTGAAGCTCCTATAGGTTCTCCATTTGCTATACAACCTCCATCAGTATTTACTGGAAATTTACCATTAATCTGAGTTGCTCCAGTTTGTATCAATTCCTCTTGATCTCCATCTTTACAGAAGCCGTTCTCGGACATATGCATAATTTCTGCACCTGCCTCTGTATCTTGAAGTTGAGCTACATCAATATCATCTGGGCCTAAACCAGCCATTTCAAATGCAGCCTTTGATGCATCTACAGTTGGACTCTCTGCTTGCTCTACTGCTTGTCCTTGGGTAAAAACTTCAAATGATCCATACCTCCTTGTTCTCATAACTGCCGCTTTGAGGTACAAAGGTTTATTGGTATATTTTTCAGCCATATCAGCTCTACAAAGTATTATTGCTGCCCCTCCTTCAGCTGGTGAACAAAATTGGTACTTTCTTAGTGGATGACTCAATACTGGTGAATCTTTTATCTCTTGATAACTAAGGGGTTTCTTTCTCCAAGCTGTCGGTGATAAAGATCCATTCTTAAAACTTTTTTCAGCTACTTTTATCAGTGTGTCATCAGTTATCCCAAAATCTGACATATATTTCTGGATTTTCATACCAAAAAATTGAGTAGTTAGAGCTAAACCTGACTGACCATACCAATCTGGAGAGTCAACCCTAAAAGCTCCACGTTCATGTTTGTCAAAACCTACAGCTACTCCTACATCGAATGCTCCTGACTTAATTGCCATATAAGCAGATTGGAGTGCGCTTCCTCCTGTTGCACAACCATTAGCTACATTGATGAACTGTAAGCCTGTTAAGCCCATTTTACTGACCATGCTATCAGCAGAACCTGCAGCAGCACTTCCTCCATAAGCAAACTGTAAATCACTCCAATCAATTCCAGCATCCTCTAATGCTTCTCTTACAGCAAATATACCCTGCTCTTGTCCACTAACCCCTTCAGTTCTTCCAAAAGGATGGATTCCTATTCCAACTATCGCTACTTCTGTCATCTTTTAATCTCCTGTTATAGGTGAGAATGCATATATCATTATGTCATTGCCATCCTTATCTTCAATAAATTTCTCGATTACTAATTCCATCTCCATGCCAATTGAAAGTTTTTCAGGATTATTTTCAGTTAATCTACTCTCAACCCTCACCTGACCCTCTAATTCAACATAACCTACTCCATAAGGGATAAAAGATTCTGGTGTTTCTACTTTCCCATATGGGGGAGATTTAGGAGGAAACCCTTGAATCGTCCAACTCCATAAAGTACCTCTAGTCTTTAAAGGTATTAATTTCATTTCCACACCACAACATCTTGGACATCCATTTTGTATAGGAAAAGTTATTGCACCACAGTTTATGCACTCAGACCCTTTTAAATGGGGTTTATCAGACGGCCAATCAAAAAGTTTAGTATCAATTGAAGTTCCTGAATTTTTCATATCATTAATAGTTAATTATAAAAAGGTTTGCACTCATTGGCTAGAAAGTAACTTGGTATATCTGAACCTTCTACATTGCCCCATATCCGGCAATATTTAAGTCCATCCATTCTTTCTTCAAATTCAATATCTGTTACTTTTAATTTTGTAAAATGTTGATTAGTCCCAGCCTGCAGGACTTCAAATAAACCGCCTATAAAAACTTTATTAGAAGGAATCTTCATTCCATAATACATTTTCATTTTATCATCAGATATTTCCATAAAATCTGCAGATCCGGACCAAGTAGCTCCATCTATATCAGAATATTCTGAACAGCTACTAAATATAAAACTTATCATTACAGCTAGTAATCTAATCTTTATCTTTAGAAGTGCGATAATCTCCAAACTCTTCATCTCTACTAGTTAATGCCTTTGTTATACCTTCAGACAATTCTTTTAAATGCTCTCTTGTTGCCTTGGTATGCATAGCAAGCGCTTGCATTTCTGTACCTTGTCTTATACCAGTCCTCAATCCCATTATTTCCATTTGTCTGTGAACTGCTCTTTTATTAATAGCTTGAATATCAGGTGGGACTCTGGCTACTTTTTCTGCAATCTTTAATACTTCCTCGGATAAATCAGTCTCTGCAAAATACTTATTTGCAAAACCCATTTCAACAGCTTCTTTACCAGAAATAGAGTCTCCTGTTAACATCATTTCCATAGCATTTCTAAGACCTACTATCCAAGGAAAAAACTGATTGTCTGGGGGACTTATAGCTCTGACCACTGGATAGCCAATTTTGGCATCTTCTGAAGTATAAATTAAGTCACATGATGTAGCTAACTCTGTTCCTCCAGCTAAACAATAACCATGAACTTGAGCTATAACGGGAGTAGATAAATCCCAAATCTTAAACGCACCCTCCACTACATGCCTAGGCCAAAAGCCGTCAGTTGTACTAGTATGATAAGGCAATTCATTTGCTACATTAAAACCAAGATCATACCCAGCACTAAAGCAACTTCCTGACCCGCCTAAAATGATAACCCTTATATCTTTATCTTGATCTGACTCTTCTAACGCTTGAAATAATTCCTTCCTTAAGGGATTAAACATTGCATTTCGTTTTTCTGGTCTATTTAATAAAATCCTCCGAACATTTTTAGCGGGTTCATCAATTAATAGATAATTAAAATCATTCATATCAAATTAACTCTTAGGCTTAGGGGGAACAAAACCTGGACCCCAAGCGGGGGCTATTTTTAATTCTTTTATCGGTTTATCTATTAAGATACTTGTCCCTTCTATTTTTAAATCAAATGTTTTTATTTTAATTGATGCTGGTCTGCCTTTCGCTTCGCCAGTTCTAAGATCAAAAAGAGCACCATGTACGGGACAACTTATTAGATTACCTTGGATTCTTCCACCCTCTAAAGGTAAGTTGGCATGACTGCAATTGTCTTCTACAGCAAATACACCTTGTGTTGTATTACAAATCAAAACTTGCACTTCATTCACTTCCATAGAAACAGATTGCCCTATTTCAATGTCTGTTAGGTCTGCTACTGGTATGAAATCCTTTTCTGTCACAACCTTTTAAAAAACTATTTCTTTTGTAAAAATTCATGAGTTCCATCAATGTATCTATCAATAGACTCGTGGTGGTACCTTATACGCCTTTCTTGATTAGGCATATAATCCCCCTTGAAGCCTCTAGATGCCAGTCCCTGCTGTTGACTCTCCCAAACCCCTACATCTTGATCAATACCAGGCCCTGCCGACACTTCTCCAAATTTTCCAACAATATGATCGACTGGAGTACTTTTACTTTTATACTCTTCCATAGTAAATGAGTAATACTCTTCTTGAGCATCTGGGAACCAAGTAAAGTACCACATATCAAAATAACACTTGTTTGGATCTGTTGCATGAGGTGTCCCTCTTAAGAAGATATTTCCGTCAGGTTTCATACTAAAATAAACATTTGGAAAAAAACCGTAATGATAATTATCCGTTAATTGATCATCATTAAATTTAGAAAAATCATACCCTTTTGACTCGGCTAACTTTCTTTTTTGCTTCTGAAGGTCTACTCTGAAATCTTCGAACCTTCCTCGATAATCTTCAACATTAAGTTCCCACATTTCTGCATCATGTTTAATGTACTCGATAATCATATCTTCTTCATCAAGAGCTCTAGGAGTTGGAACAGAACCAGGCATCAACATTCTAACATTGCTATTAGGATATAAATCGAACTGACAAGACTGATAGCGTTCATCTAAAAAATATTTTAATTGAGGATGAACATCTGGAATATGGTAAGACTCATTAAAGTTATCTTGAACAGTTTTCCAATTAAAATCACCCTCAATAGTTATCCAATCAGTTCTCATCATGTTATCTAAAGGATAAACACTTAGGTGTTCATTGTGAGGAGCTAAAAAATCATCCAAGGAATTACAAGCTTCATCCATGTTGAACCAAATAAAGCCTCCCCATAAATCACAAGGTATCTCTGCAAGTCTTAACTTTCCGCACGGACTACCTTGAAGAAAATCTTCTTCATCTCTGACGTGTATTAATTCTCCATCTAAAGCATATTTCCATCCATGATAACCGCATGAAAATGAGTCTGAATTTCCTCTTTCAGCTTGAACGAGTCTATTTGCTCTATGCTGACAAACATTATAAAAAGCTCTAATCTTTTGATCCTGACCTTTAGTCATTAGGATAGACTCTCTTCCATAATTATAAGTAATATAATCACCAACATTAGGCAGCTCTTGAACGGTGCCTCCTATTTGCCAAACCTTTGTCCACATATGCTCCCATTCAAGTTCCATGAATTCAACTGACGTATACCGTTCACCAAGAATAGGTTTATCACCTAACTTTGGCTCTGGTGCCTTAGAAGTATCTGTAAAGTAGTTATCTTTTGGATTGATAGCCATATTTTATTCCCCCATTAATTCTTCTGTTGTTGGTAACCTTCGTAGATGACTTCCTCCGCTCACTCTAATATTATCGCCAGTACTTATACAATTATCACTAGCTAACCAGAGTGCTGCATGGCAAACATCATCTAATGTTGGCATTCTACCAACTGGAATCTCTTTTATAAAGGCATCTATCATCGTAGGTATAGAAAAAAGACCATCAGTCATCTCTGTATCTACGAGTCCAGGCGACAAACTATTAACTCTGATGCCTAAAGGGCCATATTCGTAAGCAGCTATTTGTACTATTTTATCTGCGCCAGCTTTAGCTCCGGCATATCCTCCTAAGCCAGCACTTGTTAGCTCAACAGTCAATGATGACAAAGTAATAATAGATCCGCCATCTTTCATGGCAGCTGCACATTTTTGGATGAATAACGTAGGACTTATAAAATGCAGGTCTGAATACAACTGAAGATAATCCCTTGTCATGTCAGCTATAGTTACTGGATCATAAATTCCTACAGAATTAACTGCAATATCTAATTTACCATGCTTTTCTATAACTTGATCTACAAGAGAAGAAATTTCTTGATCATTACTTATATCTGCCTTGACAGCTAGGCAATCTAATTCTACTGAAAGCTTATCAAGGGCCTCTTGCCTCCTTCCACTTATAACTACAATTGCACCTTCATCTGCGTATTTTCTAGCAATAGCCGACCCAATTCCAGGATCCGAAGTTGCTCCTATAATTAAAGCAACCTTTCCTTTCAAAGTTTGCATATTTTCTCCTTCGTATAATGATATATTATCTAAAAAAACTAACTGTAATATTTGGTTTTTAACTAGGTACAGCCCCAGTTGTTATTGTCATTGAATTATCTACAACCATTGTAGTCCCAGATACGAACTTAGATTCATCTGATGCAAGATAAAGAGCCATATAACCTATATCATCAGCTTTTCCTGATGGTGAAGAGGCTTCATTACCTGATATAAGTCCAGCTTCGAGCATTTGCTCTCCAAAATTCTGCACCATAGGAGTATCCATACCAGAAGGTGCAATGCAATTAGCCCGAATATTATGTTTTTCTTGTGCACAATGAACAGCTGTAGCCCTTGTCAATCCGGTAATCGCTGCTTTAGCTGCGCAATAAGCTACTACATATCTTTCACCCTGGATTGCTGCAATTGAAGCCATATTAATTATAGAACCACTTCCAGATTCAATCATATGTGGAATGGCATATTTACTTCCAAAAAAAACACTATCTACATGAACTGACATAATTAAACGATATTCATCAGTTGATTGAGTCTCTATATTTCCAGGAATAACTATCCCGGCATTATTTACTAAAATATTTAATTTCCCAAAATGTTGAACGGTTTGTTCTAAAACTTCCTTCCATCTATCTTCATCTCTGACATCTTGTTCTAAAAATAAAGCTGAATCTTTACCTAACTCATCTGCTAGATTTTTTCCTTGCTCAAAGTCTATATCTGTTAATACTACTTTTGCGCCCTCTTTAACAAATAACCTTGCATCAGATTCACCTAAACCCTTAGCAGCTCCTGTAATAAGAGCTACTTTCCCTTCTAATCTGGCCATAAAATCCCTCCAATAAAAAAATAAATTATTTAATATGATACATATTGTAAGCAACACCTGCTGGAAGCATCCTGCCTACCCCAACTACAATTATGTCATTTAACCATGAATATCTTGGGTCTGCTGTTTCAAAATTAGGTGCAACTCTAAAATAATATTCGCTAGGATCCCTAGTCGAGTCGTCTACAGGATCTTGGCCGGGCGGAGTTTCAGGAGTGATAATACGACCCGTATAATACAAATATAATTTAGCTCCATCATCCGTCTCCCAAACAGCTCTAACATCTGCGATACGAGCATTAGGTCTATTAGGATCCATACGAATCCAATCACCTCCACCTGGAAGAACCTTGCCCTTCAGTTTAGGGCCTTCAAACTCACCTTCACTAATATAAGCTATAAGTCTATTATTCCAAGGCGCTGGACCAATAGGTCCAGGTGTTGTTACCGGATCAACATTTATAACAGCCGTACATAATAATTCATAATTCAAATCTAACCCTTCAAAAATACTTTTATTCATTTTTTCTCCATTGAATTAAAACAGAATACATCTAATAAATTTATAAGTTAAGAGCAAAACTAAATTTTAATAGCTTTTGATATCTTATAGCCTGTTAAGGAAATTAAAAAAGCTAAAGGCAAAGCTGCCCAAGTCACGGATAAAATCAAGACACCTGATAAAGTAAGTCCCTTTACAAACCAGCCTCCAATTACATCTCCAGAACGGGCAATTAATGTATCTAACATTACAGTTGATTTATACCTATCTTGTTTTTGCAAAGCAGTATATATAGTTTCTCTTGCTGGTTTATTGAAACCATACTCAAATACTCTTATGAGAATTGTTAAAACTAAAACAGAAGTAATATTGGGAAATAATCCATAACCTAAGAAGATAATTATAAAGATTAATCCATAAACAACTAAAACTGGCATCAAACCTATATATCTCAATACTTTGGAAGTAAGGAAAAGTTGTACTAATAACGTCAAAGGAGTTACCCATTGTTCAATACGAGCAAAAAAAGCTGTTCGCTCACATGTATCAGAAGACCAATTTTCTACTATTCCTAGTGATATCATCCATGCAACTGTCATTAATCCTGTCCACAATATTATATAAAAACCTAGATATCTAATTATGGGCTCATTAATTAAGTTTTTAAAAGCATCTAAAAATGAACCTCCAATTTTTATTTGATCATTTATTTCACTCTCTTCTTTTGAGGAATTAAATTGATAAGAAAAGAATATAGCTATCAATAAAAAGATAGCTGAGAAAATAATTAATAAAAAAGGACCCCAATCTGATATGGAGCTTGATCCGCAAATATTGGTTGAAAAATATCTAGCAATTGAAGACCCGAAGAAAGCTCCCAAAGAACCGCCTGCGCTTATAATACCAAATAATCTTTTTGCCTCTTCATTTCGAAAAAAATTAATTATAACAACCCAAAATACAGACACTATAAAAAAGCTATATATCTGGCACCAAACATAAAATGCCCTGCCAACCCAAATTCTTGAATTATCATCATTGACAGACCATAAAAACAAAAAAATAAACAGGTTTAGTATAAAAAAACCATAACAGTAAGGAATTATTAGAGAAATTTTAATTCTTGAGGTCATAAATGAGTAAAGCAAGTTTGCAATAACCATCACGACCATTACGGTAGTTAGCAACCAGGGCAAGTTTGAAATGCCACTCTGAAGAGCCATTTCATTTCTGACTGGCCTCAAGACATACCAAGAAGCCAAAACAAAAAAGAAAAAAATAAATGCTTTAACAAGTGGGTAAATTTCTTGGCTATTAATACCTAAAAATAAATTTTTATTCATCCATGCTATTTTAATTACAATGCATATAATAAAGTTATTTATAATAATAAAAAAATTATTTCATGGCATATCAACCCTTTATATTATTCGGCACAGGCCACCTGCTTACACTTTTAATGATATTTATTTTATCTGTATTTCTTCCTTTATATTTAAAGGAATCTAGCCTTATAATTAAGAATAATTTTGGATATATCTTATCTGTAATTATGGTCATCGACCAATTACTTAAACCCTTCTATCTTCACTTCTATTTTGATTACCCTTTTATGCAAGTTCTACCAATGCATATGTGCCACCTCACTACCTTTAGTATTGCTATTTTTTTAATCTTTAGGATCAGAATTTTTTATGATATTGCTTTCTTTTGGGCAGCTGCCGGAGGAACAATGGCTCTAATTACTCCAGATGTAAAATTAGCTTTTCCTCATCCTCTTTTTATTTCTTTCTTTTGGGGTCATGGAGCTATTTTAATAGCGATAGGGTTTGCCAGCATATCTTTAAAGAATAGGCCAACCATAGATTCTGTAAAAAAATGTATCTTGGTTTCACTGGGCGTTATGACCTTTATGCTCTTAGTAAATAAGGTCTTAGGTCCGCCCGCAAATTATTGGTACCTAGGAACAAGGCCTGATGCCGTCACAATAATGAATCTATTGCCTTCACCACCCATGCATATTCCATTTTTGATAGGTATTGGATTAATTTGCTTTGCAATAATTTATTTACCTTTTTGGATTTATGATAAACGTCTAAAGATGCTGAATAATTAAAGTCGGAATAACTGATTTTGTCGATTCTAATGAGCAAACTAAAGTATTAGCTTTTCTGCCAGGTCTTACTTCACTGACTTTAATATCACAGCCCATCAAACGATTATAAGTTTCCTCTATATTATCTACACACCAAGCTAGACCCCAGAGATTATCATCCTGTATTTTAGAATCTGGCCTTCCAATAACCTCTATGGTTGTTTGATTCAGTCTAAAAAATAGCATTCTGCCTCCCCAATCCTTTACTTTCTGATCTAAAGCAAGTCGAATACCATAAATATCTCTGTACAACTTAATTGCATTTTCAGGATCAGCCGTCTCTATAACTAAATGATCTAATCTCTTAATGTTGCTAGGATGACCCTTTTTGTTCTGCAACATTTTTTTTGAAGTATGCTTTATTAATATAGTAAAAATACCTTTAGTTAACTCTTGATCTAGTATTAGACTTTCCCAAGTTCTTATTCTTTTTAAATCACTACTTACACCTTCTCCATTTATAGATTTATTTATTTTTATTCCTTTTTCTTTTAAAATAGATTTTGCCTCTTGTATACCAGAAACTTCAAGTGCTATACCAGCCAAGCCTTCCCCATGATTTTTAATGTGATTGTCTACAAAAGCCCCGCCCAATCCATCACCAGATTTACTGAGAAGCTCTAAATACATATTTTCAAATACAAAAAGTACATTTTTAGTTCCAAGGCCAGCATGAGAGCCTTCCCAAGTTGAAGGAAATCCAAATAAATTAGAGTAAAATTCTGTAGATTTTGAAAGGTCTTTTACTGCTATTATTATATGATCTAAAGATTTCAGCATGAAAAACCTAGTCTGCTAATGCATGGAATTCCTTGACTCTAGTATCTGATTTTTGATTTTCTTGTAATAAATTTTCAAAGTTTTTAATACTGATAATTTTACTTTCTTCTATATTCGTTTTTCCATGCCAAGCTACCATTTTTTTCCACACTGGATCAATAAATAAGGACCCTTTTATCTCTAGATTATTATGAGTTTTAAAGGTGAAAGCCCTTAGCTCTGAAATAATTGCAGTAAGATATGCTACATGAATAGCTTCATCCTTTTGAATTCTTGAGATCATTTCAGAAGCTAAATCTGCATTGACCCTATTATTTTTAAAAACATCCGGAGAACTTGCTAATTCCATAGTGTATGAGAAAAAACTTTCTGCCCGGATTTCTATCATGAGCACATTCATTAAAAGAGAAATTATGCCCTCATATTCATTAGGAATTTGAAGCATCTCCCACGAATCTTGAGGTCTAGCCAACGATTCTGGAATTGCAGGCTCTGGGAAAGCATTCTTACCAAAAAGTAGATCTCTCGCTGCAAACCACATCTGATCATGAGCACCCTTTTCACTGTCAGGATCTCCACCTTCATCAAACCCATGAGCTTTAAATAAACCTGAATTCATATGTCCAGTAGCAGTTTCAGAAATATCTTCTACTATTATTTTTTGAAAATCAGGAGCAGTAATTTCAGCAAGAGCTTGACCCCTTGCTTCAATAACTCCAGTTACAGTTAAACTATCCCAAAGAAACTGCCCAAAAGATAAATTTAAAAGATATTTTGCTTGAGAAATATTTGGATAATTTCCATATTTAAGAAGATCAGTAGAGCCATCAATAAGCTCATAGCCTTGCTCTAAAAGATTAGATTTCCATGACTTGACAGCCTCCCAGCGTTTTAGTGTTCTTGGAGAAATATAGTTACCATTTTTATCCAGTCCTCCATGCAAAATATACCCTGCCATTTCATTAGGAGAAGCATATTCATGCTCACTCATGATTTCATCTAACTTATATATCATATCTTTTTTCTTATTAATTTATTCTTGAATTTTTGATAATACTCTTTTAGTTTAGCTACTATTTCAGGACCAAGTAAAACCAATCCTACATACCATGCTACTGCACTTGCCCCATAAAGGATAGCAGCATAAGATGCCATTTCTTTAACTTCTATCTCCATAAATGGAACATAAAAAAGGATAATATAAGGCGGGACAGAAATAATTAATAAACCATAGCCAATTATTTTTCTTAAATTCATATTACTTTGAAAAGAAGATCTTTAATTTTTTCTTAATAATCTTCCAAGCGCCATTTTCTAAAACTAAATGATCCTGATATTTACCCCAAACTTGCGTCGGATCTGCACTAATATCATTGCTCATCTGCATTGCAGCAAGATAACTTGTTACATAAGCATTATTTTCACTTATCTTTATTTGTAAATTTGTTAAAGAGTGTTGCGCATCTCCTACAGGCTGGAGACTTTCAGCAAGAAACGATTTAATTTCCTTCAACCCATTGCACTCATAACCATCAGGGTCTCCATAAATTGCTATAGCTGATTCGTAAAAAACGCTATCTAATAGAAGCCAATCTTTTTCATCGCACGCCTTGGCATAGTTATATAATGTGTTAGTTATATCCCTTTCTGACAATAATAAATCTATTCCTTTAGACATCGGGCATTAAATTATTAACTATTTCTAAGGCATCAATATATTCATTAACCATCCTAGAAATAACCGCCTTGGAAGTCTCAACCTCATTAATTTGGCCAACGACTTGTCCAATTGCATTAAAAGATACTTCTTGAGCATTACCTTTAGATGCATATTGATGAGTTCGTCTCATTGCATCTGCTGTCAATAAACCTTGAAGAGGCATTCCAAGAGGTTCAGGAGTATTATCCTGATCCCAAGCTTCGGTCCAAGAATTTTTAAGCATTCTCGCCGGCTTTCCTGTCCAGGAACGAGACCTCACAGTATCTGAACTATCAGCATCAAAGTATGACTGTTTTTGTTCTGGTTGGGCAAATGCCTCCTCTACTGCCAACCATAATGACCCTGTCCATACTCCTGCAGCCCCCATAGACATAGCTGCTAACATTTGCTTTCCATTAGCTATACCTCCAGCTGCTAAAACTGGAATAGGATCTACTACTTCGATTATCTGTGGCCATAAAACCATACTACCTATCTCTCCCGTATGGCCCCCTCCTTCATACCCTTGAGCAATTACAACATCTATACCAGCTTCTTTATGTGCTAATGCTTGCTTAGGTTTTCCACATAAGGCTCCAACCAATCTGCCACTTGACTTGATAAGATCAATTACTTCTTTAGGTGGAGTTCCTAATGCATTAGCTATCATGTTACAATTAGGTCTTTTTAAAGCTTCTTCAACAAGTGGCATTGCAGTTGCTAGCGTCCAACCAAACAAACCCATTTTTTCTTCTTTATTTGGCCAAGGTGGAACTCCATTATCTACTAATAGTTTTTCAGTAAATTGTTTATGCTCTTCAGGGATCATAGAATTCATTTGCTTTTCTAACACATCCGAATCCATTTCATCCATCCCTTCATATTTTTGAGGGATTACGACATCAACTCCATAAGGTTTATCACCTATTTTAGAGTCTATCCAATCAAGTTCTTTTTTTAACTCTTCAGCCGAAAAACCTACTGCGCCTAAAACTCCAAAGCCTCCTGCTTTACTAACAGCTACCACCACATCCCTACAATGCGTAAAAGCAAAAATAGGATATTCAATACCAAGGTCGGAACAAATTTTTGTTTTCATTCTAGCTCGCTCAAAAATTTTATAATAACACTTCCTAGACTTTAAATAATAGTGTGTAATGTTAAAAGATTAAACCTATAGGAGAAGTTATCATTATGAACAAAATAAATATTATACTAGTATCAATATTTTTGACGCTTTCACCTACAACATATTCTGAGATACTAGAAGTTTTTACCTGGAAAAGCTCTCCTGGTAAAATCCCAACCTTAATACAGCACATGAGAGATTCAGCTGTTATACACAAAAACTTAGGAGCAGAAGTACATGCATACCAACTTGGTGTAGGATCTCCAAATCAAGCATTTGACTATGTATTAAGATGGGATGATTTAGAAAGTTGGGCTGCAACCAAAGAAGCTCAAGGAACTAATAAGGAAATGATAAATTTTTGGAAGAAAGTTGGAGCAAGACCTTCAGGAGAATTAATTGCAAGTCTTGAAGGCATAAATTTAGATAATACAGTTAAAGCCAATAGTTTTGATGACTACCCTATTTATAGAGTATTCATATGGAATCCAGCACCTGGAAAAATGGCAGAAGTCTTAAATAATTTTGCTAAAGCCAAGAAAATTCATGAATCTCTTGGAGCTAAAATTGATTCTTATAGAGAGGGCATTGGAGGAACAGGTAATCTGCATTACCTTATGAGTTTTAAAAGTTGGGCTGATATGGCTAAGTTTAGTAATGAACTTGATCAAAATAAAGAATGGATTGAATTTCAGCTATCTACAGATCCAAATAGCTCTACCCTTGTTAAATCATTCCAAGGGTTCCAACTTTTCTAAATTAATAACAAAACATAAAGGGTCTTTGAGGCCCTTTATAATTGACAGGATGGATCTTTAATATAAGTTTAATGTTTATGAATAAGTTAATAATAACCTTTACCTTTATTGGTCTTCTTTTAGGCTGTAGTGAGAATAAAAATATGAATCCTTTTTTAAAAGAATACTCTACCCCTTATAAAATTCCTCCCTTCCAAGATATAAAGTCAAAACATTATATGCCAGCGTTTCTTGCAGGAATGAAAGAGCATCTAATTGAAATAGATGGAATAGTAAAAGATACAAATGAACCAACTTTTGAAAATACAATTGTAGAACTTGAAAGGACAGGTAAGACCTTAGACAAAGTATCAAATGTTTTTTTTAATCTATTAAGTTCTAATACAAATGATGAAATGGATGATATTGCTAAAGAAATAAGCCCATTACTTTCAGCTCACGGGGATAAGATTTCTTTAAATAAAAATCTATTTAAAAAAGTAAAAAGTGTTTATCAAAAAAAATCTACTTTAAATCTAAATACAGAGCAACAAAGATTAGTGGACGAAACGTATAAAAAATTTATTAGATCAGGAGTGCAGTTAAATACTGACTCCATGGATAAACTGACAGAAATAAATCAGCAATTATCCTCTTTGTCTCTCCAATTTGATCAAAACCTACTTAAAGAGACCAACGAAGGTTATAACTTAGTTATTGAAGATGAAAGCATGCTAGAGGGGCTGCCAAAAGATGTAATTAATCAGGCCCAAAAATTAGCTGAAAGTAGTGGCTCTAAAGGTAAATGGATTTTTAAACCCACCAGGGTCAGTATGTATCCTTTCTTAACCTACTCAACTAAAAGAGATTTAAGAGAAAAGCTGTATAAATCATATATTAAAAGAGGGGATAATGATAATGGAAAAGATAATAAGAATTTAGCAATACAGATGGCTGACCTTAGAACCCAAAAAGCAAATTTATTAGGTTATAAAACCCATGCAGATTTTATTCTTGAAAATACCATGGCGAAAAATACTCAGCAAGTTAAAAATCTTTTAGATCAAGTTTGGGTACCTGGCCTAGAAAGAGCTAAGAGTGAAGCTAAGGAAATGCAAAATCTTATTCAAGAAGAAGGTAAGAATTTTAAATTGGCTGCATGGGATTGGTGGCATTATTCAGAAAAAATACGCCAACTCAAGTATGACTTTTCAGAGGAGGAGATAAAGCCCTATTTTAGCGAAAACAAAGTGCTACAAGGAGCTTTTGATGTTGCTACTAAATTATTTGAAATTAATTTTACGGAAAGATTTGATTTGCCTAAATACAGAGAAAATATAAGAACATTTGAAGTTAAGAACTTATCTGGTGAGGTCATAGGTATTTTTTACACAGATTATACGGTAAGATCAAACAAAGGTGGCGGAGCTTGGATGAACACCTTTAGAAGTCAAAGTAAATTTGACGGAAAGCAGATACCCTTGGTTATGAATACTTGTAACTTCCCTCCTCCTAATGAAGATGGAGTAAGCTTGCTGTCCTTTGAGCAAGTAACAACTTTGTTTCATGAATTTGGTCATGCACTTCACGGTTTACTTTCAGATGCTACATATCCAAGCCTATCAGGCACTAGAGTTACCCGTGATTATGTAGAATTTCCCTCTCAAATGATGGAAAATTGGGCCGGAGAGCCAGAAGTTATTGCTTCTTTTGCAAAACATTATCAAACTGATGAGCCCATTCCTGAAGAACTACTTAAAAAAATTACTAAAGCATCAAAATTTAATCAGGGCTTTTCAACGACTGAGTATGTTGCAGCTGCATATCTTGATATGGCATGGCATACTCAAGATCAAAAAATAGAAGATGCAAATATTTTTGAAAAAAACACTCTAGACTCCCTCGGTCTTATCCCTGAGATAAATAGTAGATATCGAAGTACTTACTTTGCCCATATTTTTGCAGGTGGATACTCTATGGGATATTACAGTTATCTTTGGACAGAAGTATTAGAAGCTGATGCATTTCAACCCTTTCGTGAAAAGGGAATATTTGATAAGGAAACGGCCAATAAATTAAAAAAATATGTTTATTCTGCAGGTAATACTGATGACTTAATGACTCAATATAAACGTTATAGAGGAGCTGAACCTAAAATTGAACCCCTACTGAAAAAGAGAGGGTTAGATGAGTTTTGAAAAAAAAACCTATTCATATTCCTTATAAGAATGGAAAAGGAGGCATTAAGATAGGACTTGAAACTATAGCTAGTTCTAAATGGCTAGAAATAGACAGCTTTTTTGCCAAGGAGATAAACAATAAAAAATCACTTTTTATTGACAACCATACTCAAGTTTACCAAGACACTCCGGAGTCAATAGATTCTCAAAAAGAAGTACTAAAATTAATAACTCAAAATCTATCTACCTACCATCCTGATCATTATCAAAAAGCAAAAAAAAATATATTTTTCCAGGAGAACTTAACACCACTGGAATCCGCTGCACTCTTAGTACAAGAAGATCTATTAATTATGAGTCGTCAAGACAAAGAATATTTTCTAAGTGCCGCCTCTTTATGTTCACCTTCTAATTGGTCGCTGACAGAAAAATTTAATAAGTCCTTAATGGATGTACATGATGATGTGCCAACTTACTCAAATCTTATAGGTGATAAGGTAAACCATATTTTTATTAACTTGCCAAATCAGAAAATCTTTCAAAGATTTAATTGGTCAATATATGAGAGTCCTGATCTTTATCAACCTGCCATAAACAAAAGATCCATTAAAAGAGCAAAAGATATTAACAACTATAATGCGGGGGAAAAATTATTTATTAGAGTAGAAAGGCAAACCATTAGGAGGTTAGCCATAACTAAATCTATCTTATTTACCGTAAAAGTGCATATAACCCCTCTAGAAGATATAAAAAATGATATAAATTTATTAAAAGACCTCAATAAAGGCATAAATAATTTAGGGCAATCTTTAAAAAAATATAAATCAATAGATCAAATTGAAGAACCGCTAACAGGTTGGTTGAAAGAAGCTATAAGGCATCTCTCTTAGATATTCATTGTTCATAAAAGAATAAATAATTATTATATAGAGTAGTAATTTTTAAAATAATGACAAAAAAATATAAGCTCTTTGGAGGAGAAATATCTCCATATTCAGTAAAAATCCGTTCTTACTTTAGATATAAAGAAATACCTTATTCATGGATAATCAGAGGTCCCTCTAATGAAAAAGTATTTCAAAAATACTCTAAATTACCAATAATACCTTTAGTTATTTCTCCGAATAAAGAAGGCATTCAAGATTCAACAGTAATTATGGATAAATTAGAACAATTACACACAAATAAATCCATAGTTCCAGATGATCCTAGTATAGCTTTTATATCTTTTCTATTAGAAGAATATGCTGATGAATGGGGAAATAAGCATATGTTTCAGTACAGATGGAAAGCTGAAATAGATCAAAACTCTGCGAGCGCTAGAATTGCAGAGATGAACTTACCTTCTTATATAAAATATATACCAATCATAAACACAATCATAAAGTATAGAATTTCTAATTTAATTAAGAACAGGATGAGTAAAAGACTTTGGGTAATTGGTTCGAATAAATCCACAGAAAATCAGATTTCGGAGTCATTCATGAATCTATTGTCTCTAATGCAAAAACATCTTAAAGATAGACCTTTTATATTCGGAAAAAAACCAAGTTATGCTGATTTTGGTTTATGGGGACAAATTTATAATGCTTGGACTGACCCAACTCCTAGAACCATAATTGAACATAAATATTCCGGTTTATTACCATGGATTCAGAGAATGTTAAACCCTAAAGAGGAAGGTCCGTATGAATCATGGGACTTACTTTCACCAACTCTAATGCCAATCCTTAAAGAGGAAATTGCTAATACCTTTTTACCATGGACAGAAGCAATTACTGCAGGCATAAGATCAAATAAAAAAGAAATTTCTATAAAATTAAATGGAACGAAATTTATGCATAGTTTAGGAGGACCTCAAAAATATCATGTAAAATCTCTAGCCGCGCTTAAGCATAGATACATGATTCTAGAAGATAAAACATCACTAGATAAAATCCTGGTCGATGCCGGAATAAAAGAATTCTTTGATTTATAAATATTAAAACTAGGATTAAAGAACTATTCTTTAGAAACTTTTACTAAAAAAAAGCTTTATAAATTTTACTGAATATTAACTCTAAGTGGAAAGAAGAGATCTAAATAGAATCAATTTAAAATACTTAAGATTCTTTCTATCAGCCAAAAGGAACCTACTCCACCTATGAAATAAGATGAAAATTTATGTACAAATTCTTCTATATTTAAATATTTAAAGGCAATGATACTAATTCCAAAGACAGCTAGAATCAATAATTGACCAACCTCTATTCCTAAATTAAAGAATAGAAGTGAAAATGCTAAATTCTCATTTGCTATTCCAATCTCTGTTAAGGCACCTGCAAAACCAAAGCCATGTAATAGTCCAAAACCAAATGCAAAAAACCAAGGAGTTGTCTTAAATAAGGTCTTTTCATCAATCTCTAGGGCCAAATAAATTAAAGTCAAAGCTATCAAGGATTCAGTCACTAATTGGGGAAGACTAAAAATACCAAGAACTGATACTGCTAAAGTAATGCTATGAGCAACTGTAAATGCAGTAATTGTTTTTATAAGTGTGCCCAAACCTAGAATTATAAAAAGTAAACCAAAGATAAAAAGAATATGATCAAAGCCGCTTAATAAATGCTCTATTCCTAGACGGAAATAACTTGTAGGATAAATACTTATTTCTGAGGGAATAATGATACTTGAGTCATTCACAGTAACTAAACCTTGAAACGAGCTTTTATCTAAATAATTAATAGCAACTAAAGCATCTGTGGTTCTAGATAAACCTTTTATAGATATTGACTGTCCTTGCATTGAACTATCACAATCCAAAACCATCTCATTTACTAGATATTTCCCATTAAGTTTTGGAAGACCATCATTGAACTTTTTACAATTTGAAAATGTTACCTCAGGTTCAATATTATTATTTTTTAAAGGATACATCCATGTGGCTTTGTACTTGCCAACTGACAATTCCTCGACAATTAATCGAGCTGGATTCATTTCATGAGAAAGTATATTTAAGCTGATTGCAGAAAGAAATAAATAGAGGATTAATCTAGATATCATAAATATCTATCCTGACTGAATTTCTACAGAATATTCTTTACGTAAGCCTTTTAAGAAATGTTCCATCTCGATAGATTTTAGTTTAAATTGAAGATCTTCTCTTACCCTAGCCTCTACTTCGTTAAGATTAGGAAATTTAGCTGGAACGCTATCCCTTATATTGACTATATGACTTCCATAGATTGAACTAATAGGCCCTACCCAAAGATTTGTCTCTAACTTCTTCAATGAATTTAAAAAAGCTTGACCGAAAGATCTTTCTATTTCTATGGGTGTCTTCATAACAAAATTTTTACCTAATAAAAATGGATCTCCATTTATATTTTTTGAGTTTTTAGATAGGTTCATTAATGCTTTTTCTGCCCTCTTTAAACCATCCTTATCTTGGTTAAAATAAATGTGAGTGAAACTAAACTTCCTCGGAATTAAATATTTATCTCTATTTTGAATGAAAAATTTTTCTAGCTCTTCCTTTGAAGGTTCTCTGACCTGAAACTCTTGTTGTAGAAAACTTATTTTTTGCGCTAGCCTCCTTTTAATAATTATATCCCCCTTATCTAAGCCCAGTTTAATAGCTTCTCTGTATAAAATTTCTTCATCAACTAACTGCTTGATAATACCTTCTACTTCCTCTTCATTTGGAGGTCTTCCTACCTGAGATGCCCAAGATTCTTTTAAAGAACTTAATTCTTCTTCTTGCACTAAAATTAAATTATTGACTATTGAAGGGCCATAAATTGAATTTAAGAGATATATTAGAACTCCAAGACTAATAAAAATACTTAACTTCTTAGTCATCTTAAATATAAAGTTTTAAAATTTATATTTGGGATCCTAATTAATCTGCATATAGTCAGTTTCTTTTTGAGATTCAGGTGTATACCAAATAGGCGAGGACCAAGCTCTTTCCTGGATTGTGCTTGGTAAGTCAGGTCTAGGGATATTTCCAGTATTAATGGCATCCCAAGTAGACCACCTACAAGTTGGATTCTCTAAGACTCTTACATAGTAAAAAGATTTAAGATTAGAATTAAAATCTGGATCTACCCATATAGTCTTAAGCTCTGATGATCCTACTCCGTTGGTTATGGAACAATTAATTATATCCACTCTTGCACCATTATCAGGGCATCTATTACTTATAGGATCTACAGACAAACCATCTGAACAGGCTACATCATAAATCTTTTCATTGGGCCGTCCTGTGATTTCATCTACCCAACCTTTAATAACCTGAACTCTCTGCAAAGGAGCGCCATCACTATCACGCATAGCCCAAATCAGGAATTGTGGAGATTTATCTGAAGTTGAAATTATTTCTCCTCCCATAGGTACGCCATTTAAATATGCTTTTTTTACCATGTCTGGTTGAGATAACACAGAATCATTTAAACCTTCAGTTGCAAAAAACCTTAATTTAATTCTTGTACCTGAAGTTGCGTAAGTTTCTTTTCTTCTAAAGGCGCTAAAAATAGATTCACGGGTATTTTCCTCAGCCCAGACAACTGCCAAACCAGAAGCGCTCCACTGTTTGAAAGTGCCATCATTATAATAATTATCACCAATCTTTTTTACAGTAATTAGTCGAGCATTAACGCTTACATCATCTGCATCTAATGCTAGACTTTGTCCATCTCCTAAGGCTGCATTTACAGCTTGATCAGCTTCATCCTGAAGACCTAATGCGTCTATTGCAAATTGTTCTAAAGGGGCTGAACCCCTTAAACTAGGGGTTCCATCTAGAATACCTACTTTTGAAAAGAAGTTTGATTCGTCATCGGAAATTGCCCCTGTATGAGTATCACTTGCACCCACCAAGCCAAATTTATAAGGATTTCCTCTTTTCTCTTCCTGTAATCCAAGCCCATCTAGGTATGCTGACCTAACATAACCGCCATAGGGTTTACTGTATTGTGCACTTCCAACTCGCATATCCATTATTTCAAAATCTGCCCATTCATCATTTGGAGATAACAAAGGGTGAGTATCCGAAGTTCCCTTAACTTGAGTTACTTCAACTAAAGGCTCATTTCTCATTCTGAGTTGAGCATAACTTTTACCCATGGGAAATCCATCCCAAGTTTCAGATTCAAACATCTGGCCATTTGAACCATTTGAATTATGAGGAATTGCTATTGTATCAACTCCTTGTTCCCTTAAATTATCCATCCACTCCCAAAGATCTTCCGGGTTTAAAGATTTTAATCGAGTAAAGGGTTCAGCTGTTATTTTATCTCCGCTATAAATTACATTACGATGCAGATTTCCCTGCTCAAATGGTCCTGAGCCATTAGGATTTAGTAAGCTCCTATTCTCAGCAGAAAAAGTTGATGATGAAGTATATTCATATGCTATAAAAGAAGTGAAATTTCCTGGATCATTATGCCTCTGAGCACTCTCTATTACATCCTTCCAAGCCGATCTATGTATATCAACATCATAAATAGAAATTGCTCGAGCCTGGTCGCCCGTGAATAAAGCCTTTAGTGCACCCCAAAAACTTATACCTGTAGCTAGATTTCTTATGTAATAACCAAATAACGCCCCTCTATCTGCTATAGAATCTACTGTGCGATTCTCTTCTCTATTTAAGTCATGAAAAGGTTTAGTAGCATCTCCATAAGAAGGATCAGACCAACCTTCTACATTTCCTAATAAGAAACCATGATCAGTCACAGCATAAAAATCTAAAGGTTTTCTTAATTGAAGGTCGTAACCAAGTGGATGCTTTATAGATTCACCTTTAGCATATCTGTATGCATCATCAGGAGTAGCTGTTGTTCCAAAAATAAAAGCGTCAAAAGAATGCTTTGTATGGACGTGAAGATCTCCAAAATAAACATTACGCTCTTCGTTATAATCTGCAGATTTAGTAAATTTCTGTTCCTGAGTGTCTTCCGAAGAATAGTCAATAATATTATCTCCTGAGTTACAACCAGATAGAATCACTAGAAAAAGAAGACTTAAAAAAAGCTTAAAAGTATAGTTCATTTAATTTATTCTCCATAAATTAATGTTAATAGTTTATGAAGCTTACTTTAACTTAAAAAAATTATGTTTTACAGACTGATAAATAAATTATTGATTTAAATAATAAACTACTGTATAAATATACAGTATGAACGATGTACTAAAAAATAATAAACCTTCTGGTATGCCAATGGCATGGAGATTAGAATTAGAACTTAAAAATACAACTCAAAGCGGGGAGTGGATAGATAGACTGATTACTTCTATTTACTTAGCTATTACAGGTTCTATTGTCTCCATATTTATTGCTCTATCTCTAGGGTTAAGCATTTAAGTAAAATTCTTTAATCATACTGAAAAGTCTTTTTTTTTGGTAATATAACGACGTTTATATTACCCAGATAAGGACAAAAGCATGGATTTAGAATACGGGCCGGAATACGACGATTTCAGAAATGAAGTTACATCTTTTATCAAAGATAATGAAAATGTAAAAATTGTAGGGCCGGTAAGAAGCGAAAGTAGAGTTGCTTGGCAACAAAAATTAATTGATAACGGCTATTTTGCCAGATCCATACCTAAAGAATATGGAGGGTATGGAGGTGATATGGATATCATCAAGCTCAGAATTATTGCAGAAGAGTTTGCTAAATCACCCATCCCAAAACCTATGGGCGGCCAAGGAATTCAAATGCTAGTTCCAACTATATTGGAACTTGGGACAGAAGAACAAAAACAAGCCTATGTTCGCCCTACCCTAAGGGGAGACATGATTTGGTGCCAAGGCTATTCAGAGCCAAATTCTGGAAGTGATTTAGCCAGCCTCCAGACTAAAGGAGAGCTTGATGGTTCTGAATGGGTTATAAACGGGCAAAAAATATGGACTAGCACGGCTCATCTTTCACAAATGTGTTTTATTCTTGTTAGAACTGAACCTGATGCACCTAAACATCAGGGCATTAGTTACCTTCTGATGCCAATGGACACTCCTGGCATAGACAGAAGGCCAATTAAGCAGATGACTGGTGACTCTGACTTTAATGAATTGTTCCTCACAGATGTGCGCATCCCTGCAGCTAATATAATTGGTAAAAGAGGAGAAGGTTGGAAAGTTGCAAATGCAACTCTAGGACATGAAAGAGGTTCTTTGGCAGATCCTAACGCCACAATGAACAGATTCAATTCTTTAGTCAATTTAATGAAAGGTGAAACAGTTGACGGAGAAAGAATAATAGATAAACCAGTCTTTAGAGACAGACTTTTAAAAATTCAAGGTAGGATTGTTGCTCAACAATCTAATTCATTAAGGATATTGTCCAGTCAAATTAATAAAGGCCAGGATACAAGTATGGCTAGATTCATAACAAAACTTCAAGGTACTGAGCTTAGACATGATCTAGAAGGTCTAGCTATTGATGCAATGGGAGAAATTGGCACACTTTATGAAGATAGCCCCCATCTTAGAGATAAGGGAGCTTGGCAAATGTCATATATGTATTTCCTTGGTTTAATCATAGGCGGAGGAACAAGTCAGATTCAGAAGAATATTATAAGTGAACGTGGCTTAGGAATGCCTAAAGAACCAAAAGTGCAAGGAGCATAGTATGTATTTTGGATTATCAGAAGAACAAAAAAGCTTAGAAGAAAGCATTACAAAATACTTAGAAGCTAGCGCCCCTCTGGAAACAATCAAAGCTATAGTAGATGGGGACGCGGAAAAGGCAAAAACTATTCATCAAGGATTGGTGGACTTAGGCATTAGCGGATTAATGGTACCTGAACTATATGGTGGGCTCGAGTTAGACACTCTCTTTGCAGCCGTTGTTTCTGGGGCTCTAGGAGCTGGGACGGCACCTAGTCCTTTCATAGGTGCGTATGTTATGGCTCCACTTGCATTATCCTTAGCAGGAAAAGATGATCAAAAAGATAATTGGTTGCCTAAAATTGCTGGAGGAGATGCTGTTATTGGCATAGGATTATCAGAGTATGTAGGTGCAAGAGAAGATGCAGGTGTTAATTTCTCTGAAGGTAAGATTTCAGGAAGATCACTTTTTGTTATAGACGGAAAAAATGCAGATGCATACATACTGGCTAATAAATCTGGTCAGCTTTTTTTAGTTGACGCAAATACAAAAGGTATCGAAGTTACTAACCTTACAACAGTTGATAAAACCAGAGATTCTATTGAGCTTATTCTAAAAGATGTAAATGCTGAATTATTACCTGGTTCTGAAAAGGATCTTAGTACTACAAATAAAATGGTTGATACAGGTAGACTAATGCTTTCTGCTGATACGGTTGGAGCTTCTCAGATAATGCTTGATAAATCTGTAGCTTACTCTTTAGAAAGGAAACAATTTGGTAGAGCTATTGGATCTTTCCAAGCGGTGAAACATATGTGCGCTGAAATGACTGCAGAGTTAGAGCCTTGTCATTCTATGGTTTGGCATGCAGCACATTGTCAAGACAACATCGAAGAAGAAGCAAGAGAAATGGCTTGTCATCTAAAAGCCCATGTAGCAGAAGTAGGACAACAAGTATCTAAAACTTCTATTGAAGTCCATGGAGGTATGGGATTTACTGATGAAATGGGATTGCATTATTGGTTTAAGCGCATTGGGTTAAATAGACAGCTTTTAGGATCTCCTGAACTAGTAAGAGAAGAAGTTGCAAAGCTCCAAGGATTCGATCAAATACTGATAAAAAAAGATAACTAAAAAGTATGCGTCTGATCACGAACTTCCAAAACTGTTGAACTAAAAATGAAAAACCCATTCTATAACGAAGAACGAAAGTCTTTCCAAGAGATGGTTGCCAGATTTATGGAAACTGAAATTTGGCCAAACGTTGATAAATGGGACGAACAAGGATCTTATCCACACGAAATAAATGAAAAGGTTTGTGCACTTGGTGTTTTTGGTTTTGGTATTGAAGAACAGTATGGTGGACTTGGCTTTGATGACCAGTTTATGCGTAAAGCTTCATCTTTTGAAATGGGACGCTCAAGTGCTGGAGGCTTGTTTGCCAGCATAGGTTCTAGAAGCATAATGCTCAAGCCTCTTGTGGAGTTGGCCAATGAAGAAATTAAGTCTCGATCTCTGCCTGAACTTTTATCAGGAAGGAAAGGTGGAGCCCTAGGGATAACAGAACCTGGAGGAGGGTCAGACGTAGCAAGAATAAAAACAACAGCCCGAAAAGAAGGGGGAGAATGGATTCTGAATGGTCAAAAAATGTTTATTACGGGCGGAATACAGGCTTCATTTTTTGTCGTTGGAGCTAGAACTGGAGGAGAAGGACTAGGTGGAATATCTCTTTTCTTCGTAGATGCGGGAACTCCTGGTTTTAAAAGAACTCCTATTGATAAGAAAATGGGTTGGTGGACATCTGACACCGCAGTTTTATATTTTGATGAGTGCAAAATTCCTGAATCAAATCTGATGGGTGAAAAAAACAAAGGTTTTTATGCCATTATGGATAACTTTAATTACGAGCGTTATATGATGGGAGCTCAAATGCTAGGCATGTCTCAACGTTGTTTTGAAGAATGCGTAAGTTACGCTAAAGAAAGAAATACATTTGGTAAAGCTTTAATTGAACATCAGGTTATTAGACATAAGCTTGCTGATATGTCTGCAAAGATAGATGCCATGGATGCATACCTTAATCAAGTAGCTCAACTAATAAATGATGGCGAAAAACCAGTAGCTGAAATAAGTAAGATAAAATTCTTTTGTTCAGAGTGTTTAGAATCGATTGCAAGTGAAGCCATGCAAATCTTAGGAGGTGCAGGATACTTGAGAGGAAATCCTATTGAACGCATATATAGGGAGGTTAAGGTTATGGCTATAGGAGGAGGATCTAAAGAAATTATGCGTGACTTGACTGTAAAGCAAATGGGACTGTAAATAAGTTATAAAGAATAAACTTTTTTTGCAGTCTCAAAGAATAAGTCACGTACCTCGAGATCAGAGAATATCTGAGTCATCTTTTTAAAACTATTCCAGAGAACTAAATAAGACATAGATTGTTTATCAACTGGAAAATTACTTTCAAACATGCATCTATCAGGGCCAAATTCATTTATTGCGTGCAAATAATAGGGGCTATGCAATTTAACCACTTCATCTGAAGAAATAGGTATATCTCTTTTATGCCAGTCCCAACCATTAATAGGCATAGCCAAGCCGCCTAACTTCATGAAAACATTCCTACATAATGATAATTCAGAAATATCATCTTTCCATTTATGAAAGATTACTTCTTTCTTATTTGAATAAGGACCTATTCCTAAAGGGCCCCCAAAATGATCATGGATAATTATTAAATCAGGAAAATTATTTGCCAGAATTATTAATTCTTGTATCTGGTTATGATAATGCCATGCATCAAAAGTTAAATTTAGGGATGATAATTCTTCAATCCCTTTTTGAAATTTATCATTTAAATAAATATGCTCTATAGGATTGGTATGAGAATTTCTTATTTTATCACTTTTATCCCAACCAGCTGCATGACGAATTCCTTTAAATAAACCCTTCCCTTTTTCTTGATGTGCTTCTAAAACTTCTTTGACTGAACTTCCTAACATCATATCAGCATAACTAACAATACCGCATATCTGGGATTTATTTTGATCCAGACATGCATCTTTAGCTACCGAAACTACAAATTCTGTTTCGCCTACAGGCATCATCTCTGCTGGTCCATCTTTATAGTAACCTTGTCCGCATTCTACAAAAACTGTTTTGACAATTCGATGGCCTGCTTGAGTATCATCCCAAAGATCTTCTAACAAGTATCTATTATATAGATCTTCTGACTTAGCCTCTGTATTAGATGGCCATAAATGATGGTGCGGATCTATAATAGAGATTTCAGGAAGAAATACCTCTTCTTCTGCTAAACCCAACCATTTACTTAGGTGCTTATTGTGTTTACTAGGCATAATAAACGATATTCTAATTCATTATTTAATGATTTAAATTGTTTTTCAAGGTAACCTGTAAAAGGAGTGATAACATTGAAGTTAAAAAAATCTATACTTTTCTACTACTCATTGATGGAGTTTCCTATAAATATAGCTCTCTTTCCGGTAGTTGTATTCATACCCAAGTATTACACTGGGGACCTAGGATTATCATTAGTTATTGTCGCTAATATTATTTTAGGTGTAAGAATATTTGATGTCTTTACAGACCCCCTCTGCGGATTTTTAAATGATAAAACGGTGACCAGGTGGGGTAGAAGAAAACCTTGGATTGCCCTTGCTACGCCCTTGATGATGCTGAGTATTTATATGCTTTTCTTGCCACCAGATGATGCAGGTGCATTGCACTTATTTACTTGGATGATGCTCCTATCATTAGCAACAACAATGATAATTATTCCCTATTATGCATGGGGTTCAGAACTCTCTCCTGATTATAATGAAAGAACAAAAATAACTGGCTGGAGAGCAATGGCAGGTGCTTTAGGTAGCTTAAGTGCTCAACTAATACCTTCTTTTGCTCTGTTTATCTGGGGTATAGGAGGAAGTGGAAATGTACTAAACCTTGTAGGAACAGCTATGGTAATTTTAATGCCTATCTGTGCGATACTCACAATAAGTTTTGTACCTGAAAGTAAGAGCTATGTCAGATCATCTATTTCTCCTATTAAAGGAATGAAATTAATGGCAGAAAATAAACCTTTTCAAAGATTGATTATTGCTTTCATGATAGGAGGAATTGCTGCATCTATTACTACACCTTTATATCTTTTTTTTATAACCTATGTATTAGATGCCGAAGATATGGCAATTTATATGCTGACGGTATTTTATTTAAGTAGCATTGCAGCTGTTCCTTTCTGGGTCTGGCTATCCACTCACATAGGAAAGCATCGATCATATGTATTTGGACTCTCACTAATTGCATTAGCACACCCTTTTTATTTACTATTAGGTGAAGGTGACTTTTGGTGGATGCTTCCTATAACTGTTATTACAGGTTTTTCAGCTGGTTCCTTTTACTCTTTACCAAACTCAATGAAAGCTGATGTCATTGATTTAGATACACTCAAGAGCGGTGAAAATAGATCAGCAATTTTCTTTTCTACCTGGTCTTTTACTTTAAAAATGACTGGCTCTTTGGGTACTTGGATTGCCCTTACCTCATTAGCCTGGGTAGGATTTGATGCTAGCCCTAATGGATACAATGATCCAGATCAGCTCTTTGGATTAAGATTATTATTTTCAACAATACCTTCAGTGTTCTATTTTATAGCTATGGCAATAATCTGGAATTATCCAATAACCGAAGCTAAACATATAGAAATGAGAGAAGAATTGGAAACAAGAAATCTTTCAAGATCTAACTAATGTTTAGTCTAAATGGTAAAATACTAATTTATTGCCGTCTAAGTCTCTAAAATAGGCTCCATAAAAGCCTCCACCTCTTGGACCTGGAGGCCCCTCATCTACACCTCCTAATGACAAAGCTAGAACATATAGTTCATCAACTTTATCTGCTGAACTAACAGGTAATCCTATCATGGTACCGTTCCCTACTGTCGCAGAAGAACCATCGTAAGGATTTGTGACAGCGAATAAGTACGTTTTATTCAACGCCCAGCAATTCATTTGATCATTAGAGAAGAATTGCTCTGCACCCAATTTCTTCATTATAGGATCATAGAACTCTATAGCTTTCGATTTATCATTAGTTCCTAATGTTGCATAACCTATAAGTGAATCTGTCATATTTATATACTTTATTTAATTAAAGATCTTAATCTCCAAAACGCTAATAAGAATCCAATTAATTCTACAGATACTATAATTACAATTAACTTACTTGGATAACCATCCATAAAAAAACTAACGACTCTTCCAAAAGCATAACTACCGCAAACTAAGATGAGAATAGAATAGGTAATCTTGAGTAATTTTTGATTATAAATAGAGAAAAAAGATAAAATACCAAGAGCAATAAAAAAAGAATAATTAGCTCTTATCTCACTATATGAAACTAACTCATTAAGAGTAAAAGAAACAAGACTTGCTGCATATACAGGATTTAACAAGCCCATTAAACCGAAACCTAAGTACTGAAAACCAAAAAAAAGTAAAACCAGGTTATCCATTAATGATTTATTCATATTCTTTCTTTATTATTAGATTTCTTACATCTTAAACTACAAAATTTTATACTTTCCCAATCTCTCTTCCATTTCTTTCGCCAACTAAAACTTTTGAGACAATTTTGACAAGTTTTAGTAGGCAAAAGAAGTTTATTATGAATATTAATTCCTCTAAGTTAGGATTTAAATTTTAATCTACTTGAATGAAGAATCGGTTCAGTATATCCACTTGGTTGATTTCTTCCTTCCAAGGCTAAATCGCATGCAGCTAAAAATGCTATACCATTATAACCAGGTGCCATATTTGTATAAGAAGAATCTCCAGAATTTTGCTCATCAACAACTAACGCCATTCTTTTCATACTCTCAATGACTTGGTCTTTAGTACATAAATCATGATACAACCAATTCGCTATATGCTGACTAGAGATTCTGCATGTCGCTCTATCTTCCATTAAGCCAATATTATTAATATCTGGAACTTTAGAACAGCCAACTCCGCTATCAATCCATCTAACTGCATAACCTAATATTCCTTGCGAGTTATTATCAAGCTCCAATTGGATCTGCTCGCCTGTCAAAGAGTTTTTATTTTCAATAATGGGGATAGTTAATATATCATCTAGCTTTGCTTTTTCTCTCTTAGCCAACTTATCTTGTTGGCTACTAACTGATATTTTATGGTAGTGCAAAGCGTGTAAAGTTGCAGCTGTTGGAGATGGAACCCAAGCACAATTTGCTCCGGCCATTGGATGCATAGTTTTCGTTTCATACATAGCAAGCATTTCATCTGGCATAGCCCACATCCCCTTACCTATTTGAGCTTTATTCTTAAAGCCAGATTGTAAGCCAGTATCTACATTCCAGTCTTCATAAGCTAAAATCCAAGGCTGCTGCTTCATTAAAGCCTTAGGTATCATAGGCCCTGCCTCCATACTAGTGTGAATTTCATCTCCTGTCCTATCTAAGAAACCAGTATTGATAAAAATTACCCTTTCTTTTGCTACTCTTATACATTCCTTAAGATTTACAGTAGTCCTTCTCTCTTCATCCATAATACCAATTTTTACAGTTAATGGTTTTAGACCCAAAGACTCTTCTATGGCACTAAAAAGTTCGCATGTAAATTGAACTTCTTCTGGACCATGCATTTTTGGTTTTACTATATAAACACTTCCTGTTTTTGAATTGATAAAACCACTATCTCCCTTGAGATCATGCATAGCAATACATATTGTAAACATAGCATCTAGTATTCCTTCTGGCACTTCTTGATTATTTTTATCTAGAATTGCCGGATTTGTCATCAGGTGTCCAACATTTCTAACTAGCATCAGACTTCTCCCTGGCAAAGAAAATTCCTTACCAGAGCCGTCAAAATAAAGTCTATCTTTGTTTAGGCTTCTTGTTAGTTCTGAATTATCTTTCGTAAAAGTCTCTTTCAAATTACCTTTCATCAGCCCTAGCCAATTTCTATAAACTACTACTTTGTCTTCAGCATCAACAGCTGCTACTGAATCTTCACAGTCTTGTATTGTTGTAACAGCTGATTCAACAAGAATATCTTTTATGTGAGCTATGTCATCCTTACCTATCGAGTCTTCTTGATCAATTTGAATCTCTATATGTAGATTATTATTTTTTAATAATATACCCTCTGGATTTTCTGCTGCACCCTTAAATCCTATAAACTGATTACCGTCAACTAAAGAGACTTTTGATTGGTCGAGTAAAGAAATTTCAAGAGCTCCTTGATTCAGGCTAAAAGAGGTGACATCTTGGTAAGATCCACTTTTTAAAGGAAAAGAAGAATCTAAAAAATTCTTAGAGAATTCAATGACTTTATCACCTCTTTTTTTATTATAAGCTCCTCCTCTTTGAGATCCATCCTCTTCTGATATAACATCCGTTCCATACAATGCATCATATAAACTTCCCCACCTAGCATTTGCTGCATTCAAAGAGAATCTTGCATTCATTACTGGGACTACTAATTGCGGTCCTGCAATTCCTTTAATTTCTTGATCAACATTAGATGTAGTTATTTCAAAATCATCCCCCTCCTCTACAAGGTAATTAATCTCTTTTAAAAAGTCTTTATATTCACCAAGTTTAAAGGGATCATCCCTTCTTTTGATATGCCACTGATCTATCTGAGACTGAAGCTCTTCTCTTTTATTTAAAAGAATCTTATTTTGATCTGAAAATCTATTTAATATGGATTCAAACGAAGACCAAAAAGAACCTGGGTCAATGTCTATACCTGGTGTAATTTCCTCTCTTAATAATGTATCTAATTCTTTAGCTACTTGTAATTCACCACATTGAATTCTTTCGGTCATCTTTTCTCCCAAATTAAAAATTTAAAGAAATGGAGCGGGAAACCGGGTTCGAACCGGCGACCTTAACGTTGGCAACGTTACGCTCTACCAGCTGAGCTATTCCCGCCTATCTTTGTCGTGAGAGAATTATATCTGATTTTAATTTTTTTTTAGAAAATCTTTTTTACGTAAATAATCTTCATTTTTCTTGATCATAAATGAGTACTTTTGTAACCACCGAAGGGGATAAATATTTTTACCAGAGAAAGGAATAAGTAGTGCTAAATAATTGAACTCCTTCTAAATAATTAAAATAAAAATTGAATATTTTTAAGATCTTAACTATCTGTTAATAATAACCTTTAAGACTTCTTTTTATCTCTACTTAGAGAATATTAAGTAATTAAGCTCATTGTCTTATCGTAATTTAATACGTCAGCATATTTTAAATCTAAATCTTTTAAATTACCGATATGCGCTGAAATATTTCTATCATTGACAGCATCCTCAACTACTATCACTGATAAATTATGTTGTAGGCCATCAACTGCTGTTGCTCGCACACATCCACTAGTGGTTAAACCTGTTACAACGATTGAATCAACTTCTTGTTCAAGAAGATCCTTATATAAGTTTGTTTCAAAAAAACCACTTGCAAACTTTTTTTCTATTATGGTTTCAGATGTCAGAGGAGATAGTTCTGGATGAATTTTAATCCATTCTGAATCAGGTACTAAAATATCTAAATCAGGCAACCTCTTTCTAAAGATATGAGCTTCTTTATCCTCTCTATAAACAGTAGTTATATAGAATATAGGTAGTCCTTTTTTTCTAAAAGATCCAATAATTTTCTTGTTCACTGAAATTGTATCGTTGCATTCAAAGCCTAAGGGACTTGAAGGGTCTGTAAAAGCGAGCGACATATCCACAACAATAAGAGCAGGCGTTAGTCCTATTCCTAGATTCTTGACCGGCAGATCCATAAATTAATAATTCTAGGATTCTATAAAAGTAGGGGTCACAGGTGGTTCTAATTTAGTTTCACTTAGGCACCTTGATCTTATGTCTTCTATGTCTCCACCAAAATTAAACATTGGTAATTCTTTACCTCTTTCTAACCTTAACTCTTCACGCAGGGAAATAGTTGCCTCTTCATCTAAAGAACCTTCGTGAGTGAGAACAACTCCATATCTGATAGCGCCCTCCGAAGATACAAGTCTCTTTTCTATATCTTGAAGGACTAATACAGTGTCTCGTAATAGAGGATCTCCCCATCCACCTCCTCCCCAGGTATTAAAATGTAATAAATCTCCTTCTTTAACTTCTATTCCTTCACATTTCGCAGGTAAAACTTGTTGGGTACCATCCCTTCTTTCCAATAATTTAGTGGACCTCTGGCCAGGTTCACCTCCATTCACTCCCCATGGATAAGTAAGCCATCGGTCATCATGGATACCTATTTCTCCATCACACAGAAATCTGTAAGCTACATTCAGTCCATTTCCACCTCTATAAAGACCAGCGCCACCAGAATCTGGTATTGTTTGATACTTTTCTATCCTTAAAGGAAAATAAGCCTCTACAAATTCATTTGGGACATTTGTGAAGGCTGGCCATAAAGAATGTCCATCTGGTCCATCTCCAATAGGACGGCCAGGCACGCCACCGAATCCAATCTGAAACAACTGAAACCAATTTCCATTTTTATCATAGCCAGAGAAGAATAAATGTGGTGAATCAGAAAATCCTGCTGCATTAAGCATCTGGTCAGGTGCGCCCATTCCTAAAAGGGCCCCCATTACATCAAAAATTCTTCCTAATGCATGAGTTCTTCCAGACAGGGCTGCAGGAAAATTTGGTTTTAATAGACTTCCTTGAGGAATCTTAACATCAACTAAATCATAGAATCCGTCATTAAATACTATTTGGGGATCTACGACATTAATAGTGAAGGAGCCAAAAAACATTTTAAACATCTCTTCATTTAGATAAAAGTTGATAGAACTCTGTGCTTGAGGATCTGTTCCCTCAAAATCAAAGATTGCTTTATCTTCTTCTCTCCACATTTTACATTGAATTTTATATGGCCCCATACCCATACCATCATCACAAATATAGTCTGTAAAGACTCTCGGCTCTTCAGGAATAAACATAGAAATAATATGCTTCATGGCAGTAAAATTCCTATCTAGCATAATATCCATAGTGGAATGAAAAATATCATCACCAAACCTATCAGCTATTTCATTACACCTCTTTGCTGCTGTATTACAAGATGCAACTAGGGCATTTAAATCAAAACGGTTCCATTGAGATGTTCTTACATTGTGTAAAATTAGCTCTAAAATATCACTTTGTAAAACCCCCTTTTTATATAACTTTGTTGGGGGAATTCTTATTCCTTCTTGATATATATTTGTGGCTTCAGTTGGTATAGAACCAGGAACCATACCGCCATTATCAGACATGTGGCCAAACATTGCAGACCAAGCTATGTGCCTACCCTTCCTAAAAACAGGAGCTAAAACTAACCAGTCAGGTAAATGAGAAACTGCAGCATTACACATATATGGATCATTTGTAAGAATAATGTCTCCTTCTTCTATTTCTTCATCATAAGCTTCAGTAAAACCATAAATAAAAGATCCAAATTGTCCCACGACCATTTTCCCTGCTCTATTAGCAATCATAGGAAAACAGTCTCCCTGTTCTCTTATCCCTGGAGATAGTGCAGTTCTTCTTACTATTGCATCCATCTCTTCACGAGCATTTCTAAGGGCATTTTCAATAATATCTACAGTTACGCCGTCCACATCAACGGTTTTGAGTTTGCTTTTATTTGTTTCAATTATTTTAGCTGGCATTTTATTTTAGTAATTATTCTGCTTTATTGATTAGAAGGTTACCAATAAGATCAATCTGAGCCTTGTATTCGGGAAGTACAACAGTTGTTGAATCCATTTCACTGATAATGGCTGGTCCATCTATTACATGAGAGTCATTCAACATTTCCCTTTTATATATATCTGCTTTATACCAATCTCCTTCATAATATATTTTTGTTTCTTTTATCTTACATTCCTCTAAAGAGAGTCCAGATTTTCCTAGTTTTTGTTCTTGGATAGAAGTTACTTTAGCTTTCACAATAGCTCGAATCATTAAAATTTCATGGTCATCTCCTAGTTTAAAGGTAAATAATTGTTCATGCTCATCATCAAATTGGTTAGTTATAAATTTTATACCAGATTTTTTAATATCTTTTTCAGTAAATTCTCGAGTAATTTGAAATGCTTGGCCCGAATATCTAAGATCAGCTTGATAGGTAACTTCAAGATTTACTTCTTGAATTCCATCTTTTATTAAAGACTGCGAAGCTTTATCTTTAAGTTGTTTTAAATCTATTATGAATTGATTAGAAGAAACATCGGAAGCCATTGTTAGATACGTTCTAGTTGCCTCATCTTGTATCTGAGTTGTTGCATCACCATAAGCGCATAGAACACCAGGTCCTGGAGGAATAATTACAGGAAAAGAATCTGATAGTATGCCTAGAGCATTAGCGTGCAAAGGGCCTGCTCCACCAAAACCAATTAAAGCAAAATCTCTAGGATCATAGCCCTGTTCAACAGAAACAAGTCTCAAAGCTCCAAACATAGACTCATTAACTATTTTTATAATACCTTCTGCTGCATCCATAAGGCTTATTCCAAGACCGTCAGCTATTTTTTGAACAGCCACCTCTGCTGAGGTCTTATCTATAGACATAGCACCACCTAACTGTACTTCGCTTGGCAGAAAACCCAAAACAATATTAGCGTCACAAACTGTTGGCTCTTCCCCTCCTTTCATATAAGCAGCAGGACCCGGATCTGCTCCAGCTGACTCTGGTCCTACCCTCAAAGCCTTTGTCAATTCTGGCACAAAAGCAATTGAACCTCCTCCCGCTCCTACAGTTCTAACATCTACAGAAGGAGCTCTGACTCTAACATCCCCTACAAGAGTTTCCCTTCTAACTCTTGCTCTAGAATTTTGTATTAGAGCTACATCTGTAGAAGTACCACCCATATCAAATGTCAGGATATCTTTATAGCCCGCTTTGTCACAAAAATGTATGGCGCCAGCAACCCCGCCTGCTGGTCCAGACATTAAATGGTTCACGGGGGAATCGCCAGTTGACCTACTAGAAGCTAAACCTCCATCAGATCTTAATATAGATAACTGAACATCAGATCCCATTTTAAAGTTAAGGTTTTTTTGAAGGTTATTTACATAACTAGAAACCTCGGGTCTTACATATGAATTTAATACTGTTGTTTCTGCCCTTTCATATTCTTGCATTTCTGGAATAACTTCACTTGAAATAGAAATAGGGATATTTTTAAAAATACCTTTAGCTATCTCTTCAACCTTTTTTTCATGCTCAGGATTTATATACGAATTTATGAGCGATATTGTTAAGGCTTCTACTTGATCTTTTTCAAAAAGGATCTTTAAATCTTTTTTTACCTGTTCGATATTTATAGGTGATATTTCATTGCCTTCAGCATCAATTCTTCCTGAAGCTCCAATTGTCAATTCCAAAGGTGCGAGTAAAGGTTTCTTTATAAAATGTGTCCATCCACCCAAGCCACCTGGACAAAAAGACCTAGCTACCTGTAGAACACTTTCATACCCTTCAGTAGTTACGAGACCTACTTTTGCCCCTTTTCCAGTTAGTACTGCATTTGTAGCGACCGTCGTCCCATGCATTACTAGCTCTATTTCTCTTGGGTCCACTCCAGAATCTTCACATATTCTAGAAACGCCTTGCAAAACTCCAATTGAAGAATCTTCAGGAGTTGATAAAACCTTTGCAGTGTGGGTAGAACCATCTACTTCATTAATGAGAAGAAAATCTGTAAAAGTGCCTCCAACATCAACACCAAGTCTATATGACATATATACTTTCCAATAATAATTTTAATATATTACCCATCTAATTCATCATGAGTAATCTAAACTTAATTAGAAATCATAGCGAAAATCTATTCCATAAGTTCCTTTTGGAGCTTCATGGATAAAAGATCCGCCAAATTCTGGCGCAGCTATTACTTCAGCTAAATAATCTTCATCTGTTAGATTTCTAGCCCATAAAGTTGATGACCAATGGTCTCCCCTTAAAGTTGCCCTAAGATCTAATAATTCATAAGGATCTCTAACAGTCCTGCTCATGTCTGAAGCAACTGGGAATCCTAGTAAGGCAGTCCAAACAGAAGGCTGTTGACTATCTTGAACAGTATGGAACCAAGTTTCTCCTATTTTCATGTAATCTAATCTTAAAACTAGTTCTAAACCGTCACTAATAGATTGCTCAAACTGCAATCCTAAGTTCATTGTATATTCTGGAGCTAAAGGAGCTTCATTCCCTACTGTATAAGGTCTATGAGTATTTCGTTGTATTTCTCCATCTGTTACTCCAAAGCCTCCATCTATTCTAATCTGATCTGTAGCTGCAAATTTAAAATCTAATTCATAGCCACTTATTTCAAGCTCTTCAATTGTGGTCACAACTCTTAATAATCCAAAAGGACCTGCAAAGAATTCAAAAAATTGATTATCGTCAATCTTAGTTTGAAAAGCTGCTCCGTTTAGAGCTAAACGACCATCTAGATAGCTTCCTTTAAAACCTATTTCTAAAGCTTTTGAAACTTCTTTCTCAAAGTCATCTTTAACTTTGATATTAGCTCCAACATTACCTAACCCAAAAGGATTTCCAGTATTAAACCAAAACCCAGTAGTTGCTGCACTCCCTAAAGAATTAAAACCACCCGATCTAAAACCAACTCCATAGGAGGCATATAAGCTAGTTTCATCACTTGCCTGATGAGTTAAAGTTAATTTAGGTTGAAATTGACTGAAATCTTCTGACCTTGAAGGAATAGAATCACCAACTGATGCCATTCCAGGATTGATTGGTTGACCTCCTCCATAACTCAATGCCTGAGCTACAGCGGGTACTTTATTTTCTACATCACGATCTTCTTGATCGTAACGAGCTTCAAATGAAATTTCTGTTCTATCCGAAATATCATAACTTAGCTGACCAAATAGAGAAATAACATCTGTATTAAATTCGTCATGGAATAACAAATCTGTAGGATTTTTTCCAGTTGGTGGAACATAAGGTTTTAATTCAAAACCACGCCCCAGATCAGCTCCATAAGCTACTACAACCTCTCTTTCAATTTCTGAAACATAACCTCCTACAATCCATCTCAAGTCTTGATCTTGCGGACTGGTTAATCTCAATTCTAAGCTTATGTCACTTTGATTTCTTTCCTGATATTGATATCCATCACATGTAACTGGTAAATAAGGTCCAAAAACTGTATCTGCTGCAGAAGGAGCTGTACCGGGTGCTGCAAAAGAAAATCCTGGTGGATGCGAATTAATTAAACCACTTGTAGTTGGCGTGATAGAAGCTGCACAACTTGGGACACCGAAATAAGCCCCAAAAGCCCCACTTGTTCCGTCAGACATTAAGTGTTCTTCTAAATCATTATAAGCCGCTATAAATGTTAAAGTATTGCCGTTTGCAAGATCCTGATCAAATTTTAGGGAGACATCAAAAGTTTCTTGCTCATTCACAGGTGGAACATTGAACATATATTTAAATTCTTGATCATTAACATCTAAAAAGAATTTTTCAGCGCCAGGAGTTCCAAACCCTTGAAAAGCAGGTAAAGCAAATACAGCATTAAAATTTATTGTGCCACCTTCAGCTTGACTGCTTCCAACTCTTAAATCCCATGTACTATCATCATTATCGATCAATAAACGGCCTCTCACTGTTGTATCTTCAAAAAAGTCTACGTTATTTGTATTAGTGAAATCATTTACTAATTCTCCATCGGTTTCTCTAGAGCTTACTGTTAACCTACCAAAGACATTATCTGAAAGCTTACCTGAAAAAACTCCTTGCATCTTATTAGAAGAATTATTTCCAGCACCAAAGACAACTGAACTTTCGGATTCTTCTGTAGGTTGTCGGGTTGTAATAATAATAGCACCTGAAGTAGCATTTCTTCCATATAATGCTCCCTGGGGACCTTTTAGAACTTCAATTTGAGCAATATCAAGTAGTTCTCTATTAAAGCCATTTGGGTTTGTTTGCAAAACTCCATCAACAACGAAAGCAAAATTAGATTCGGCATCACGAGTTGAAGTCAAACCTCTAATTGTTACTAAAGTGTCTCCAACATTAACAGTGTTTGCCATAACAACATTAGGAGTTAATGCTATAAAATCTTCCGGTCTCTCAATTCCAGCATCTTGAATCTCTGATGTAGTAAATGCAGAAATAGCAATTGGAACATCTCTTAAATTCTCATCCGTCTTTCTGGCAGTTACTACCACCTCTTCGAGAGAAGGTTCCGCGTTTATAAAAAAAGAACCAAATAAAAAAGAAGCTGACAACATAATCAGCGTAAATAAATTATGACTTCTCATGAATTTTTCCCCAAAGTTTAAAGTTAGACTGGAGGTAATTCTATACTCATATTCAACATGATACAATACGCCCCTTTTTAAGAACTAACCCGTATACTTTTAAAATCTTTAAAATTAGGATTAATGAAAAAACCACTTGAATCAATCAAATTAATTGATCTTACTCATATGCTTTCTGGCCCCTATGCTGGCATGATCTTAGCAGACATGGGTTGTGATGTAGTCAAAGTAGAGCCTCCGAAGACAGGAGAGAATACTAGAAGACTTCTTGAAAATGATCCAGACTACTCAATAGATGGAATGAGTACTTATTTCTTTACATTAAATAGAAATAAAAGGAGTGTTTGTATTGACTTAAAAAAAGAGGATGGCCTTAATTTATTTTATAATTTAGTTCAAAATGCAGATGTTGTGCTTAGTAATTTTAGTCCTGGGGTTACTAAAAAACTTAAAATTAGCTTTGATCACTTAAAAGAAATAAATCCAAAGATTATTACATGTACCGTAACTGGTTTTGGAGAAACCGGTCCAAATTTTAAGAGACCTGCTTTTGATCAAATAGCTCAAGCTCTAGGAGGAGGAATGTCAATCACTGGTCAATCAAAAGATGAGCCCATGAGAGCGGGTTTGCCTGTGGGTGATTTATCTGGAGGCATGTTTGCGGTCATGGGAATACAAGCAGCTCTTCTAGCCAGGAATACTACTAATAAAGGCCAACATGTAGATATTTCTATGCTTGATTGTCAAATATCTATGTTGAACTATATGGCTACTATGCATCTTGTTTCAGGACTTGTCCCTGAACCAATAGGAAATGCTCACTTTGTTCATGTTCCTTATAACACTTTTTCTACAAAGGACTTTCCTATAGTAATAGCCGCAGCTGGAGATCAATTTTGGCCAGGGGTATTAGATGTTTTTAATATAGAAGAACTTCGAATACCTAAATATGAATTTGCCCCATCTCGGCAAGCCGACAAAGAACTAATTGAAGATCTATTGCAAAAAAAACTAATGACCGATATATCAGAAAATTGGCTAAAGAAATTAGAACTAAATAAAATACCATGCTCTAGGGTGAATAACTTTGAACAAGCATTAAAAGACGAACAAATTAGACATAGAAATATGGTAGTAGAATTAAAACACCCTAATGGAGCTTCAGCAGAAGTACCAGGTAATCCTATTAAACTTTCAGACACTCATGAAGATTCTTTTTCTCCTCCTCCATTACTTGGAGCTCATACAGATGAAGTGCTAACTGAATGGTTAAACCTAAATCCAGATGAGATAAGTGGATTAAGAAAAAAACTAATTATAGATTAATATATATATGAATAAAGATTTTATCTATATAAATGAAGTTGGTCCAAGAGATGGACTCCAAAATCAAAATCAACATGTAGAAGTAAATGACAGAGTGAATTTAATACAACTTCTAGCTGATGCAAATATTCCAGGTATAGAAGTAGCCAGCTTTGCTAATCCAAAAGTTGTGCCTAGAATGGCTGGTGGCGCAGAAATACTAAAAAACCACAAAAATTTAAATAAATGCGATATATCTGTACTAGTTCCTAACTTAAAAGGTTATGAATTGGCAAAGGAAGCAGGTGCATCTTCTATAGCTGTAGTTCCATCCTCGACAGACACTTTTAATAAAAAGAACATTAACATGAGCTTGGAAGAAACTATAAAAAGTGCTTGCTCTATTCTTTCATCAGCAAAAGAAGACAATATAAGGACTAGAGCTTATGTTTCAGCTGCCTGGGAATGTCCGTATGAAGGAAAAATAAAGCCAAATGTCATACTTTCCATTTCAGAAAAAATGTTGAATGCAGGGGCACAGGAGTTAATTCTAGCTGATACTATAGGGGCTGCTAATCCAAAAGATGTTGAGAATCTATTTACTTTAGCACTTAAGAATTTCAAGAACATCGAAATTTCAGCTCATTTTCATGATACTCGAGCCATGGCACTTACAAATGTATGGGCTGCCCTAAACTGCGGGATTAAAAAATTTGATAGCTCAATTGGCGGTTTGGGAGGGTGTCCTTTTGCTCCGGGGGCTTCTGGAAATTTAGCCACTGAAGACTTAGTGCATATGTTACATCAATCAGGATTTGAAACTGGAATAGACACTCAATTATTAAATAAAGCAATAAAGTTAACATCTACACTTGTGAATAGCGATATAGGAGGAAGAATGACTCCTTGGTTAAGTCAACAAACTAAATAGTAGAGTCTTTACTTGTAATAGTTAACCCCCCCCTAAAGCCAAGATCTTTATTCTTTATAAAGTAAATAGGAGTCGAAATTAACATCTCTTCCATTGTTTTACTCTCTTCAAATATTCTTCTAAATTTAACTTGGTCTAGATTTTGTATCATTGAATTTACAATATTTCCAGAAATATAAACTCCACCCGTAGCTCCCCATGTCAAAGCCATATTTCTGAGATAAATAGCAAATAAATTAACGAATAGGTTACTAGTCAACTTTGAATACTTATCATTGGATGCAAAGATATTATTATCTAACATATTAAAATCTTGTCCTCCTGATAAATAATTATAAATTATGTTTATTCCCCTTCCGGACAAGAGATCTTCAAAGGTAGGAATCTGATCGTTTTTCTTCTTAAATATATCTATAATCTTTCTTATATTTTTATTATCTAAGGTGCCCGGGATCTCTATATGTCCTGCTTCTGAAGAAATAATATTCTCATTGACAATCCCTGCTAGTCCTAAACCAGTGCCTGGTATAACAAGAATCTTTGGCCCTTCTCCTGGGGTCACTAATCTACCTATATTTATTATGCCTTCTGAAGGAAGCCCTTCTAACGCATGAGCTTGTAGGGCTAAATCATTCAACACAACTAGCCCATCTGGAAATAAATCTTTTTTAATTTTCTTTTGACTGAAGTTAAAATCAATATTTACAAAAGATACTAAATCTTTAGTTACAGGAGCAGCTACACCAATTACAGCCTTTGTAATAGAAATTTTCTCAGGAAGATTTTTTATATAGTTCGAACATAAATCATGCAAGCTACTAAATTCCTTAATCTTATATTCTTTGGGACTTAGGTAATTTTTGCCTTCCAATGTAAATGCTAACCTTGCATTTGTTGCTCCAATATCAGCAAGAAGTACAGAGTTATTTTGCATAAAAATCTATTTCTAGACTTTAGTATCTAAATTTGGAAAGAACATCAACACAGATAAAAAATCATAAACTCAGAAATTTTATTAGTTTTCTTCACTAAGTTTGGCCTCTGACATAAATTTACTTAGGTAGACAATGGTTAAAGTTATGAAAACAAATGAAATGCCAAAAACGCCGAATAATTTAAAATACACCCAAGTATCTAGAGACGTATAAAAAACAAAATATAAATTAACTAATCCAATGATAATAAAACCAAGAGACATTAAATTAGTTGCATTTTTCCAAGCTCTGTCTGGAATTCCTGGCATTGCCTCCTCTATAAAATCTTTCATTAGGTAAGAGTTTCTAAAATATGAAAAACCTAAAAGAATCAAAGCAAAAAGCCAGTTTACAATGCTCACCTTCCACTGGATAAAAATAGGATCTCTTAACACTAGCGTAGCTCCGCCTAGAACCACCACCAATAACCATGTGAAGAGTAATTTCTTATCAACACTTCCTCTGGTTAACTTTTCATGCCCTACTTGCAACGTAAGAGCTATCATTAATGCTCCGGTAGCTAAAATAATATCCTTGGTAAAAATCCAAACACCTACGAATATTAAAACTGGTAGAAGTGTATTAAATTGTTTCATAGTATCTTCTTAATTATTAACTGCCCCAAATATAGTAAGTATTCAGAAGACATGCCAAAGTTAAGAGTATAAAGATTCCAACCTGTTTTAGCTATACCAAGAGATTCACTTCCAGATCCAGCTTTGGTTCCAGTCCAATCATCTTCTCCAAAACAACTACTTGCATTAGATGTCCATGTTAGAGTAACTGAAGATCCTACACTTGTAGAATCTTTGCTTGATGAGAATTCCGCTAGTAATACCTCTGTAAAAGAGATAAGCAAGATTCCCCAAAAAATCTTAATTACATTTATCCTCATTTGACTATTACATTATGAATTATTTACTCAGAATCAGATATTCTTTAATAACATATATTCATAACATTTATATGTACCTATTAATATAAAAAAGGTACAAATTAATACTTGCCTTTATTTGAGTACTCAGACATCCTTAGTTGTATAAAAAAAGACAGGAGAGCTTTTTTTAATGAAATTAACTCAAATTGGGGGAGAAATGAAATTATCCAAGCATATTTTTAATGGATTGTCTTTAGTCGCACTGGCTGTACTTTTTTTGCCATTTAATACCTTTTCGGCAGAAGAAGATGAAAGCATAACTATAGAAGAAATAACTGTTACAGCTCGTAAAAGAGCAGAATCAGCGCAATCAGTTCCGATTGCTATTACATCAATTACAGAACAACTTCAACAAAGTGAGATCAGAAATTTAACTGATTTAAATGGATACGCGCCCAATGTAACTATAGGTGCGTCTGCAAATAGATCAAGAGCATCTGCTATTAATATTCGTGGTATTGCTTACAGTGAAACAGATAAATCTTTTGATTCACCTGTTGCAGTAACATTAGATGGTGTTTTTATTGGTACAAGTTCAGGACAATTAATTGAGAACTTTGATGTGGAAAGAGTTGAAATTCTAAGAGGACCTCAAGGTACGCTCTTTGGAAGAAATACTGTCGGTGGAGTAATCAATGTAGTTAGATCTAAGCCAACTGGTGAATTTGGAGGGGAACTTAGAATAGCTGGCGGAGAATTTGGAAGACAAGAATTAAAAGGTTTCGTGAATGCGGCCATCTCAGATACGATATCAGCTAAGTTCTTTTATAACAGCATGGAATCTGATGGTTACATGACGAATGTTTTCCTTAATAAAGATGGACCTGCAAAAGATTATGAAAATATTGGACTAGCATTGTTAATGGATCTAGGTGAGTCAACAGAAGCTCACTTAACAATTGAAACCTATGACGATGCCAGTGATGTTGGAGCGGCTACAAACCTTAATAACCCAACTGATCACCTTGTGTGTGGAGTGTTTGGTCCTATGATTACTGCTCCAGGAAGTCCAGTTTGTGCTACTGATGTTGCTAATCCTAAAACGGAGTACAGCACAGAAGAAAACAACCCTGGTCAATATGACACTGATGCCGTTACTTTAACTGTCACTCATGATCTGAATGACGATACAAGATTCGTTTATGTTATGGGTTATAGAGATGAAGAAGACTGGACTAATTGGGACCTTGATGGAACAGCTGCAGCATTTACCACTATTAAAGCTAATAATACATTTGAGCAGCTAAGTCATGAATTTAGATTCGAAGGCTCAAATGAAAGTGTCGATTATGTTGTAGGTGCTTACTTATGGGAAAATGAGTACACTCAGTGGTGGGATACTTATCATTTATGGCAGTATCTTGTTCCAGGACTGGTAGATGGCTCTGTTCCATTATTTCTTTGTCAGAATGCTGGAGCTTTGGGAGCGCTACGTTGTGACCCTAATGTAGAAGGACCTGGCTTAGGACCTGGATTTCTACAAAAACTATATCAACATCAAGAAGTGAACGCTCAATCTCTATTTGGATCGATTGATTGGAAACTATCTGATAAAACAACATTAACCACTGGTCTTAGATACACTAAAGAGGAAAAAGAATTCTGGGCTGGACAAGCTTATTTCACCCCTCTTAGCAAAGTGAACGTAGATGAATTTGCTAATATACAAGGTGCCGGAACAGATGGCCCAGGTCTTTTTAACTTAAAACTAGACTGGACTGAAACTTCACCTACTGTAGTTCTGGCCCATCAAGCTCATGATGACTTAATGTACTATGCTTCACACGCGCAAGGCTTTCATAGTGGAGGCTTCTTTGGAAGAAACCAAAATGCAGTAGATTTTGCAAACACTTATGAACCAGAGTATGCGAATTCAACTGAACTAGGTTTTAAAAGCGAATGGATGGACAACACCCTTCAATTAAACGTTGCATATTTCATGAATGAATTTGAAGACAAACAAGATAGCGCGATTAAGCAAGATCCATCAACTCAAACAGTTGTAACTGTAATTGGTAATATTGCAAATGTAGATTACAACGGACTGGAAATTGAATTAAGAGGTATTGTAAATGCTAATTTTACTTGGTTTGCAACTTTAGGAACTTTGGATGCAGAATACGATGGTTTTATTTCTGACTTAGATGGTGCAGATATTAATGGTGATCTTGTACTAACTAATAATGATTACCTAACTCCTAAATTTGCTCCCGAATTGAATTACTCTTTAGGAGGAACCTATTCATGGGCAATGGGCTCAGCCGACGCTGCTTTTAACTTAAAACATTATTACGTAGATGAACAAGAAAGTTCTACGGATAATAACCCTCTTGGTAGAGTTTCAAGTATTAGAAAGACTGATGTTTCCTTAGACATTGTATGGGAATCTAACAGACTAAGTTTCTTTGTTAGAAATCTTGGCGATGAAATCACTACGGCCTTGTCCGCAGATATAGCCCCATTAATGGCCTACGGTTCGGCCTCTATGGGTAAAGACTACGGAGTAGAGTTTAATATGAGATTCTAATAAAGTTAGAGAAGAAAAAAAGGTCGCTTAATGTGGCCTTTTTTTAACCTTTTTTATTGAAGAAGTTAGTTAAAGAGACGCCGGCTAAGATTGTAATACATCCCAAAATCATTGGTATTGTAATACTCTCTTGTAAAAAAATATTTGCCCATATCATCCCAAAAATCGGCACTAAAAGAAGAGTGGTGGACGTTTCAACTGGTCCAGCTCTCCTCACTAACATTACATAACACACATAAGCCAGGCCAGTGCACATTGCTCCAATTAAAAATAAGAAGATCAAAAGTTCAACATTCCAATCAAAGTCATACCCTGTCTCTAATAAAATAACTGGCGAAGTAATTATTGCACCAGCTAATAAAGTCATAGTTGCTATGTAGGTTGGTTCTAAATTTCTTAATATAGACAGATAATTTGTACCAAATGCATACATAATAGCCGCAAATAAACAAAGGATAACTGGCACCAAAGAAAAATTAATAGAGTCATATCCTACAAAGATATAAAGTCCAATTATGCCTAAAATAATTCCCAGTAATTGGATAAGCTTATAGTCAGATTTAAGCCATAACACTGACAATATAAAAGTGAAGAGCGGAGTAAGGCCATTTAAAATCGCAAGTGTGCCTGCCGTTAACTGGAGAGAGGCAACTGCAAACAAATAAAAGGGAAATATTGCATTAAATAAAGCCAATAAAGTAATTGGAATCAATTGTTGTTTAAAGTTTACCAGATGCCCTTTTCTTATAAAAAAAGGAGCTAAAAAAATACTAGCGATAAGTAACCTCATATGCACTAAAGCCATTGGACCAACTTGCGGAGTAAGAATTTTAATAAATAAAAAAGAACTACCCCATATAGCACCTATCAAAAGCACAAGGGCCCAATTTATTAATCTTTTATTGAGTTTCAAGATAGTAATATGAAAAAGGAGGCAGTATAGACTATTTATTAACTATGTGTAGGGTTTAGAATTGTAGGTTTTGGATCATCCAGCCTATCTGGGTAATCTATTGAAAAATGCAGCCCTCTGCTCTCTTTCCGCATTAAAGCACTCTCAATTATTAATTTTGAAACCGTTATAAGGTTGCGTAATTCTATTAAATCAGAGGTAATGTAAAAATTGGAATAGAAATCTTCCACCTCACGAGCAATCAAGGCTAATTTTTCTAATGCCATTGCAAGCCTTTTGTTAGACCTTACTATGCCTACATAATCCCACATCAAACTCCGTACGCTATTCCAATTGTGATTAACTACTATACTCTCATCTGATTTAGTTACTTTTGAACTGTCCCATTCTGGCAAGTCTAGATCTTTACTTAGATAATCCTCTCCTATGGAAATAGCTGCAGATTTAGCAAAAACAATACATTCTAATAAAGAATTACTAGCCATCCTATTTGCTCCATGAAGTCCTGTGTAAGAAACCTCCCCAAAAGCATACAATCTATTTATGTCAGTTTGACCTTCTAAATTAACCATTACCCCGCCGCAAGTATAATGAGCTGCTGGAACTACTGGGATAGGCTCTTTTGTAATATCAAAACCAAACTCCAAACATTTTGAATATATAGCGGGAAAGGCTTTTATGATTGCATCTTCTGATTTATGACTAATATCTAAATGAACACTATCAATGCCTAACATTTTCATTTCCTGATCTATGGACCTTGCTACCACATCTCTTGGCGCCAAATCTCCTCTTAAGTCATATTTTTCCATGAAACTTTTACCATCTGGGCCTATTAAAGTAGCTCCCTCTCCTCTCAAGGCCTCGCTTATCAAAAAAGATTTGGCATCAGGATGATAAAGACATGTGGGATGAAATTGATTAAATTCCATGTTTGCCACTCGACAACCAGCTCTCCAAGCTAACGCATAACCATCTCCACTTGCTCCATCAGGATTACTCGTATAGAGATAAGCCTTACTTGCACCGCCCGTGGCCAAAGCTACAGATGAGGCACCAATAGTTACTATTTTTCCTGATTCTCTATCAAGAACGTAGGCACCAAAACACTCTTTATTTCTCTCAATTAACTCCACTGCTAAATAATTTTCATAAATAGTGATATTATTATTATTTCTTACTTGCCTAGCTAAAGAATCTGAAACTTCTCTACCAGTTGTATCTGCTGAATGCACAACCCTTCTGAAAGAATGACCCCCTTCTTTCGTTAAGTGTAAATCTGTATTATTGTCTGATTTTGTAAACTCTACACCTTGTGAAGCAAGCCAATCTATTACTTCTTTCCCTCTTTCTATACAGAACCTAACTGCTTTTTCATCACATAAACCAGATCCCACTCTCAAAGTGTCTTGAATATGGCTCTCATAAGAATCTTCCTTTGCTAATACAGCAGCTATACCTCCTTGGGCATACCATGTTGAACTATCAAGGAGGGTTTCCTTTGAAAGAATAGAGACTTTAAATGATTTAGCTAATTCTAATGCTGCAGTTAACCCTGCGGCACCACTACCAATAACCAAAACATCCGTTTTTATAATCAAAGTATTAGAAAATTATGTGTCTTTATAGATAAAACTCTTATTGTAATTAAGATCCAATAAATTAGTAAGAAACTATTGTATATGTAAATGGTTAAGTTATTTAAAAGTATAGTTATGATAAAATTAATTTTTTTTATTAATAACATGAATTATTAAACTAGATATGTCTACCAATCAACAATTTAAGGGCGACCGGATTCTAAAAAAACCTTCTAGGGAAGAGGCCGAAGAAGCAGTTAAAACTTTAATATCCTGGGCTGGAGATAATCCTAACAGAGAAGGACTGATTGAAACTCCTAAACGAGTTGTTAAATCTTATGAAGAGTTTTTTGCTGGGTACTCCATGATTCCAGATGAAATTCTTAACAAAACATTTGAAGAGATTGAAAGCTATGACGAAATGGTCATGGTAAAAGATATTAGACTTGAGTCTCATTGCGAACATCACATGGTTCCTATTTTAGGAAAAGCTCATGTAGCCTATATTCCAAATAATAGAGTCGTGGGAATTAGTAAATTAGCTCGGGTTGTAGATGTTTATGGGAAGCGTCTCCAAACTCAAGAGTCAATGACGGCCCAGATAGCTGATACCATCGAAAGAGTCTTAAAGCCAAAAGGAGTAGCGGTAGTAATAGATGCAGCCCATCAGTGCATGAGTTCTAGAGGAGTTCATAAAACAGAAACCAGCACGGTGACCAGTAGAATGCTTGGCTTATTTAGGACCAACTCAAGCACTAGAGCTGAATTTATGAATCTGATAAGTCTTGGATAATAAGAATTAATTTTATTCTTTTGTTCTTGCAGCCATCACCAATTCTGTATCCTCTATTCTTTTATGAATAGACCTGGTTGCGATAAAAACTTCAATAACTAAGCATACCAAAGATATAATTAAGAAAGCCATACAAGTTATAAAAAGAAAAGCTACAGAAAAAGAAGCATCAACTTGGTAAAGACCCTCCAAAAAGAGATTTATTATCACAAAACAAACAAATAGTCCGCTTCCTACTGAAAAACAAATAGCTCCATAACAATATCTACTTCTTAAAATTAATTTTAATCTAGCTTTTTCAAGAACTTCTTTTTCTTTACCGTCACCAAGGCCAAATGAAGCTTTTTGTATACTCCTCATTCGATCTTTAATCCTACCAAGCCTAGAAGTCATTACATTGAGTAATGCCCCTATGCCAGCCAACAAAAATACAGGCGTAACTGCTACCTGCATAATCTCGCTTATATTAAGGCTTGTTGTCGCTTCCATAATAAATATTATAACTTGATTTTCATTAATACATGCTCATGAGAAACCTTGTCTATATCATCTTGTCTTGGCACTCCATTAGATAATCTAACTCCAGCAAAAAATGAATCAACAGGACTATGATTGAGAATATCAGTTAAACCTTGTTTAACTTCATCATAACTAATTATAGATAGGGCCTTTGCTTGTAAAGAATTTCCTCTTATCTGCAAGAACACTCTGCTCTCAGTTTGAAAATTCTTCCACCACACATTTTCAATGGAGGTAACACAAATTATCTCTTTCTCATTTTTCATATAACTTACTGGTGTCCTATACTCTTTGCCCGACCTGCGCCCAAAAAAAGTTATAACCATAATCTTATTACTAAAAATAAAATGCAGTGGAGAATTGAGAAGAGCTATAACTATAGGATTTAAAAATTTAAAAATTAATCGCATAAAGATACCTAAATCTAAATAGACTATATTAGACTAGAATAAATTATTAATATATCTAACTACAAGTTTCTATAATTAATTATTAAAAAATACTAAGAAATTAACTAAATGAACAAGATACCTTTCTATTTCTCTATAGATTTCGAAGATTTTACTCATGATCTGGGAAGGTCTATTGGAAATCCTGCACCTGAATCAAGAGAAAAAGCTCTAGAAGTAAGCTATCAAAGAGCAGAAGAGTTTTCTCAAAAATTCTTCAAAGGAAAGAAAATTACTTTTTTTGTGACAGGAATATTAGCGAGAAAATCTCCCGAACTAATAAAAAAAATATTCTCTGATGGTCATGAAATCGGTTGCCACTATAACTTTCATGACAATATTAATCTTACAAATAGAGAGGATTTTGCAGAAAACTTAGACGCCGCTATAGAATCAATTAAAGAAATTACTGGAGAAAAGCCCCTTGGCTTTAGAGCACCTAACTTCGCGATAGATAAAGACAACCTTTGGGCTTATGAAGAATTAGCTAAGAGATTCCAATATGATTCAAGTTACAAAACTTCTGTACACATCAGTCAAATATTAGAGGGTGGTAAATTAAATTTCGGTGAATATTCTATACATGAATTCTGCATCTTTGGTCTTCCAGTCTTAAAGGGTATCTTTTCCATTAGAACAGGCGGTACCTTCCTAAGACTTTTTCCTTCGTCCTTGACAATCAAAGCCATGCATAAGACGAAAGAACTTGGTCATACACCTCTTATCTACATGCACCCTTATGAAATGACTTTAAATAGAGATTTCTGGGTTTCTTGGCATGATCTTAAATATCTCAAATTCTCCCAGCGGATTATAAAATGGGCAAGACAAGTCCAGTGGGCCAGACTAGGACATAAAGGTGTAGAAAAAAAGTTAAGTGCAATCTGCGAACATTTTGAACATCAAGGTCCTATGAAGTTATTAATTAATAAATGACCGGCTTTCGCAGTAAGCAGAAACTTTAAAAACGTCATTTATTGGGATTTATATAATCATGACAGAAATTACTTACAGTAAATTATCTATAAATGAAATTCCTAATCTTCTTGAAGCAATAAAAAGTGTTCTTATTGAAACGGAAGCACATGACTTGATGGGTGCTCATCAGGACTCTTGGAACTGGCAATATAAAAGCTTGCCAAGCTCTGAATCTCATATTTATGTAGCTAAAGATAATAATAAAATTATTGGTTATTATCATATTCCAACTTATAAATTAAAAACCAAAAATCAAGAATTAAAGATTGGCCATATTCAGGCAGTAGCTATCCAAGACTCTTATAGGGGAAGTGGTGTTTTTAGAAAACTAGCTGAATTCGCAAATGAAGAAATAAATCATCATGTAGATCTTGTCTACACCTTTCCTAATGAAAAGAGCATTCATACTTTCACTAAATATAATCAATTTCAACTTATCTCTGCACTACCAGTTTATATTTTGCCATTAGATTTAGGCAACATAATAGCTTCAAGGTACCAGCTACCTAAGTTTCTTCAAGCTGCGTTTTCTTTTTTTACCTTAGTATTCCATGTCTTAAAGAAAGGTCTACAAAAGAATGAAGAAATAGTTCTCATACCAGATATTACGCAAGAGACTGAAGAGCTCTTTATAGAACATGGAAAGAAATATACTTTTAGACTTCATAGAGATAAGAAGTATTTAACATGGAGATATTTAGATTCGCCAAAGGGAACTCATAAAGTTATTTGCTTGAAAGAAGAAAAGATTATTAAAGCCGTTGCCATCATAAAAAAAGAAAAAATGTTCTCTTCAGAGGGCCTTGTTGTTATGGATGTAGCTTACAAAGATAAAAAATATCTATATAAATTAATGACAAACCTTTCTCAGGTTGATATTTTTGATGACACAAGATCCGCTGATTTTATATTTATTTCAGGTCTAGATGAATATATTAGGCACTTAAAAAAATATGGATTTATTCCTATTCCTCAAAAACTTGTTCCCAGACAACTCCATATTTTAGGTCGTTGGACAAAAGCTACGGATGATAAAAAATTATTTAAGTCCTCTTCTTGGTTTATAACTCTAGGTGATTGGGATGTATTTTAAATATAGCTAAAACTCTTGTGTAATTTAATTTGAACCTGTTTTGAAGTAATTGAAGTGTAAAAACATATATCAAAAGCCCGGTAATAAAACCGGGCTTTCTCCGAACAAAATATAATCAGGTATCGACGATCACGTAATTGATCAATATTGAAGATAGCATTTGTCATACTGTCTAGTTTTTCCCACGCTGAGTCCACCGTGATAACGGTTGCACGTTCATCTCTAACATTAGCAATTATCGCAGAT